>SLDS01000131.1 GCA_007125175.1 Flavobacteriales bacterium | reverse complement strand
TTCTACTTGGCTCGATACATACCCCAGGGTTAGCACCCTGGGCTAATGTATTGCCGCCCTTTCAGGGCTCATTCTCGTGTCGCCTCTGGCCTTTCTTCACTCAGGTTGCGCCTACACAGTCGCTCCGCCTCAGGCGAGCGACGAAAACTATAGCCTCCGGCTAATATCGCTCACCTCACGCAATTTCTATCAGATGCCTTTTTTCGTCTGGCTAAAATTACGTCCTCCTAATTCGGCCTTGTCATCATTTTTGCAGAAGCAAAAATGCCGCCAAGGCCTTTTTTCATCTTTCGACCATTATCCCACGGCTACATTTCGGCTCAATCGGCTCCGCTCAGTGACCGCCGCTCAATGACCGTGGGCTGGGCTGATGTAACACCACCTGCCTCGACTGCGCTCGATGCAGCTTATTGGGGCTCAATCGACTCAGCTCGGCACGACGCACCTCGACTGCGCTGGGCACATCGCCTTAAGGGCTCAATCTCGTGATGCCCCTTGCTAGACCTCCACAGGGCCGATTACGTTTACCTCCCGCTCGAGGGCTATGCCAAACTTTTCCTGCACATCTTCCAGCACCCTTTGCGAATGCTCCCAGAGCTCACGGCCGCTGGCATTGCCATAGTTTACCAGTACCAATGCCTGCTGTGCGTGCATGCCCACCTGCCCCATGCGCTTGCCTTTCCAGCCGGCTTTTTCGATGAGCCATCCCGCCGCTAGCTTGTATTTGCCATCTTCGGTGGGGTAGTGGGGCATCTCGGCAAATCGATCCCTGAGACCTACAAACCGCTCTTCGTCTACAATCGGATTTTTGAAGAAGCTGCCCGCATTGCCCAGCACAGCAGGATTGGGCAGTTTGCTCTCGCGGATGCTGATCACGGCCCGGCTCACATCTTGTATGCCGGGGTTCTCGATCCCCATTCTTTGCAATTCGCTGCTTATAGCTCCGTAATGGGTGCTGAGCCTGGGCTCTTTCAAGAGGCGAAAGGTCACGTCGAGAATGATATACTGTCCCTTGGCAGGGCCTTTGAACACGCTCTCCCTATATCCAAAAGCACAGGCCGCAGCATCGAATTCTTTCACCCGGCCAGTGGCGATTTCCAAAGCCCTCAGGCTGTGAAACCGGTCTTTGATTTCCACTCCATATGCGCCGATATTTTGCATGGGCCCGGCACCGACATTGCCCGGTATCAGGCTCAGATTTTCCAGACCTGCCCAGCCCTGAGCCAGGCAGTGCAGTACGAAGTGATGCCAGTTTTCGCCCGCGCCGGCGCGTACGTAATAGTGTTCATCATCCTCTTCTATGCAGGCGATGCCGCGCACCTCGTTCTTGAGTATCACCCCATCGTAATCGTCGGTGAAGAGCACATTGCTGCCACCACCGAGTATCATGTGGGGCAGTGCTTGCAGGCGACTTTCGTCAAATACGGCCAGGAGCGCATCCCGGCTGTCGAATCGGGCCATGTAGCGTGCCCGTGCATCGATGCCAAAAGTGTTGAATGGCTTGAGGGAGGCTTCTGCGCTCAATGTCATGCTCGGTGGGTCTGGATGTGGCGCAAAGCTAAGCACAATTTGCTCGAATAGCCCGGCCTGTGAAAAAGCCTATTTTAGCGCCATGAAAAAGCGCATTGCTGTGAGCGTAAGCAATGATCTCATCACCGATCAAAGGGTGCGCAAGCAGTGCGACTCCCTGCACAGCGCTGGCTGCGAACTGCTGCTATTGGGGCGCTTGCTGCCGGGTACCACAGCCATTGAGAGGCCCTATAGGGTCGAGCGCTTCTCCATGCTTTTTCGCCGCAAGGCCTTTTTTTATGCCGAGCTGAATATCCGGCTCTTCTTCCGCTTGCTTTTTGCCCGCTTTGACCTGCTCTACGCCAATGATCTCGATACCTTGCCTGCCAATGCGCTCCTATCCCTGCTGCGCCGCAAGCCTCTGGTGTACGACAGTCATGAGTTTTTTACGGAAGTGCCCGAAATACAGGGGCGTGCATGGGTCAAGGCCATCTGGAAACTACTGGAGCGGACTTGCATAGCCCGGGCCCGACTCGTGATTACGGTCAACGCTTCTATTGCGCGCTTGCTGCGCGAGCGCTACGGCCTCTCGGAGGTTTTGGTGGTGCGCAATGTGCCCGATATGGTTCCTGAGTTTCAGCAGGGGCCGGATAGGTCGGAGCTCGATTTGCCGGAAGGCAAAAAAATACTTCTGGTACAGGGCAGTGGCATCAATGTGGATCGGGGGGTGGAAGAATTGATTTCTGCAATGGCATATTTGTCGGATGTCCTCTTGCTCATCATCGGTCGGGGAGATGCCCTGCCGGGGCTCAAGCGCCAGGTGGATGAGATGGGAATTGGCGATCGGGTGAGGTTCATAGACCGCATGCCTTATCGGCAAATGATGGCTTACACGGCTTGTGCCGATTTGGGGCTCAGCCTCGATAAGCCGAGCAATATCAACTACCGCTACAGCCTGCCCAATAAGGTTTTTGACTACATCGCAGCAGGTATTCCCGTAATGGTGAGCGATTTGGTAGAGTTGAGGAGATTGGTGGAAGAAAGCGGGGTGGGCGTGATAGCCAGCAGCCATGATCCGCAAGTACTTGCGCAAGAGATCGGGGATGTACTCGCCGATGAAGCTGCTCTGAGTCGGTTTCGTCAGGCTGCCGGAAAAGCAGCTTCGCGGCTCAGTTGGAGTGTGGAGTACGCCGGGGCATTGGCGTCTATTCGCGGCCTCTTGAAAGGGTGATGCCTTCGAATTCAGCCCCTAAGCTTCTTTTGTTCTCTTTCAATCTGGTAGAGCCACACCAGCTTGAGGAAATCAAAGCTGCGCAGACGCGGATTGGGCCCGTGCAGGCTCCGAAGGAGCAAGGGTTCAGAGCGTTCGAGCCACTGTAAAAGGGCGCGACCACCAGCGCTGCCCTTCAGCCTGTAGTACATGCTTACAGCCCTGACGAACTCTACTGGAAGCTTGCCATTTTGTACGAGCATCAAGGCATTGGATAGGGCGCCCCGCGACTTGGTGAGAAAGGTGCGGGTGGGCTCCATGGCGAGATGCACCACAGGATTGTCAATGTGCAGCAGCCGGGCCCCGGCCTCTTGCAGCGCATGGCCATAGAGGGTATCTTCATGCCCGTAGGTGCTCAGACTTTCGTCAAAACGGACGCGATCGAATAGGGATCGTTTGATGAGAAAATTGCTTGTTTTGAATCCTTTGTAGGGATTTTGATTGCGCAGGTGCGGCGCAGGGCACTCGCGCAGGCTGCCGTATTTGTGGTGAAGGCGTCGGCCCAGGGCCGATCGGGAGGGATAGCTATGGCCGCCACAGAGCACATCCATATC
>SLDS01000253.1 GCA_007125175.1 Flavobacteriales bacterium | reverse complement strand
GGAAGGAGGGCGCGAGACGGCCTTGTACTGCCTTGAAAAAGGCATTGAAGGAGAGATCTGGGTGGGCACATCCGATGGGCTCTTCCTGCTGCGGCATCCCGAAGCAGAATTGGAACCGGTAGACTTCAGTCGAAATTTCAATGCCCGCAACATCAACTTCCTGCGCATGCTGGAAGACTCCACCCTCATCATGGGCACCAACAATGGCCTCTATCGCTTGAGGGCCGATAACCTCCTCAAAGACGGCAGCATCCGGGTGAAGCAATACACCGCCTACGAGGGACTGGAGAGCAATGAGACCAATCAAAATGCCGTTTTGCTGCGCGGTGATGAACTCTGGTTTGGAACCATCGAGGGAGCTGTGCGCTTCCTCCCTTACTCCGACCCCATGAGCAGCTCCATCACCCCACGCCTGCTCATCACGGGCATACAGGTATTCAATGAGGCATTGGAGTGGACCCCAGCTTATGAGCAAGAGGAGGTCGAAGAGGTGATCTCGCAGCTGCAAGCCAACCAAAACTACCTGAGCTTTCAGTATTCGGGCATCTATATGAGAAATCCCGAAAAGCTGCGCTACCGCTACCGCCTGCAAGGGGCAGATGACGAATGGCTGGGCCCCACAACGAACCGCTCCGCCACCTACGCATACCTGCCCCATGGGAAGTACCGCTTCGAAGTGGAAGCCTACAGTGAGGACTCTCCCGAGGCAAGGGTCCAAGCGGGATTCAGTTTTGTGATAGAAGCTCCCTTCTACCTCCGCACATGGTTTTTTGTAGCACTGGGCCTGCTGGCACTGGCGGTGGTATACCTCGTACTTCGCTATCGACTCAGCAAGGAGAGGCAGAAGAGGGCCAACCTCAAGTTGCAATACCAATCCCGCATGCTCGAGTTGGAAAGCCAATCCCTCAATGCCAGTATGAACCGGCACTTCATCTTCAATGCCCTCAACTCGATACAGTACTACATCAACATGCAAGATCGGGTATCGGCCAATCGATACCTCACCCGGTTTGCCCGGCTCATTCGAAAAAATCTGGACAGCAGCCTACAGAGCGAAGGGCCGCTCAGCGAAGAGCTGGATCGGCTCAGGCTCTACCTCGACCTCGAGAGCATGCGTTTTGAGGGGCGATTCACCTATTCCATACAGATCGATGAAGATGTAAACGTGGGCCGGGTGAACGTACCCGCAATGATGCTGCAACCCTTTTTGGAAAACAGCATTTGGCATGGCATACTTCCTTTGGAAAGAGATGATGGAGAGCTGCGCATCGAAATAAGTCGAGATCAGCGCGCTCTCCACATCACCATCACCGACAATGGAGTGGGATACGAAACGAGCTTGAAAAACAAAAACCTCGATGGCTCCCATGAAAGCAAGGGAATGGAGATAGCCCGCAACCGAATGGCCCTATTTGGGCAAATGACCGGCCTCAACTATCAAGTCGAGGGCCCTGAGGAGATCATCGATGATGAGGGCAAGAGCAAAGGAACGCGGGTGCGCATAATTTTGGAAAATGCAATTGAACTCCCCGAAGATTTTTTGGAAGATTGAATCCTAGTGAGTATCTTTATGCTTTGGAGAAGTATTTTTTATGAAACGTCTCGTATTTTTTGGAAGTATCTTTGCCATTCTGGCACTCAGCAGCTGTGAGAAAGATGAGGTGGAAAGCCCTCATGCTGAGCCTGCAGCAAGAGCCCTGAGCGCTCCTGACGGAAGCGATGATTCCTCCCTTATCCACCAAGATGCAAAAGGCCCGGACGGAATAATTCGAGCAAATGCGGTGGATATAAACGATGATGGAGATGATGAGAGCGGCAGTCAGCCACCTCGCAGCCATTAAATTTTTTCCAAAAGATTTCCCATTTTTTCAGTTCCGAACTCAGATGTTCCGCCTATTTGGGTAGGGAGATTTACTTGTACATTGTATGTGAATTGCTACCTTGCTCTTCCGCTTCGAGGTATTCTACCTCATCCCTCTGCTCCAAGCCATTTCGATTTTTAAGCACTTGACCTGCCTGTTGGGCGCTGCTTTCGCAAAATGCGAAAAAGCACCTCAGGCACAATAACAAAAGGAATGGCCAATAAAACTTCGCCAAGGCTTCACGAATTGATACAGGCTCTGAATCCGGCAGAAAAGCGTTACTTCAAGATTTTTGCCGAAAAGCAGCAGAGCAAGCGGATTGAGGACTACCTGGAGCTCTATGACCTGCTTGCGGGCCAAGAAGAGTACGATGAAGAGGCACTGATACAAGCACTTGGCAGCAAGCCCGCCATACTGAAGCAGCTATCCCTGCTCAAGAACCGGCTCTATGTGCTCCTGCTCAAAGCGCTGGCCTCCTACCATCAGCAGCACTCCATTGAAGCCGAGCTGAGCGAGCAATTGCACCACGCAGAACTCCTGTACGACAAGGGGCTATACGATCACAGCATCAAACTCTTGGGAAGCACCCGAAAAGTGGCTGAGCGCCACCAATGCCACCACATACTGCTGCGCATCATACTCTTGGAAAAAAGATTGATGGAGCGCAACCACTATGAGCGGAGCAAGGGCAGCGCCATCGAGCAATTGCACCGCAGGGAAATGCGTATCCTGGAGCAATTACACATCGAGTCGGATCTATGGTCAAAAAAGAGCCAGATATTTTTGCACCTCTTCCAAAAAGGCAGGCTCCGCAATCCCGAGCTCGCCCGGCAGATGGAACCCGAAATCCAAGCATTGCTCGTCCAGGCCGAAGAAGCCGGATCCAGCTTCAAATCGCGCTACCTGGCCCTCCACATGCAGGGAGCCTTCTACTTTGCCCTGGCCGAATATGAAAAAACACGTGAGGTACTCGAAAAAAGCCTCCACCTGCTCGATAAGCATCCGGCATTGGCAAATGCCGATCCGGCAAGGATGAGCGCCGTGCTCCTCAACCTGGCCTATGTGAGCGCCAAACTGATGGACTTCAAAGCCTTTGATCATTACCAAGCACGCAGCAAAAAACTGGCCGCCAGCACGCAGATCAAACTTATGGGCGATCTGCAGTTTCACATCTTTATCCACAGCAGCAGTCTGGAGCTCTCTGTGAGCAATCTCTATGGAGACCTGGAGCGCGGTAGACAAATCCTCGAAGAATTGGAGAAAAAGCTCCCATCCTGTGCCGAATCGCTGAGCGAAGTGCGCAAAGCTTCATTTTACCACGGTATTTCTACCATGTATTTCCTGATGGGTGAACTATCGCTTGCACTAAAGTGGAACAATTTACTGCTCAACGAGATACATATTGACCAAGCCGAAGATCAATACTGCTTCGCGCAGATGTTTCATATGGTGCTGCACGTGGAAAAGGAAAATTGGGAGGTCCTACCCACCGTATTGCGCAGCCTGGAGCGCTATCTGAATCTACGCGATCGCAAATACGCTTTTGAAACCGCTTTCATTCGACTTATTAAGCAATTGCTGCGCACAAGCAGCGATCCTGTGGGCCGCAGGGGGCACATGCAAGAATTTTCAGAGCTGATTGCTTCCCTTGAGGGAAAAGGAGTAGAAAGCAGCGCTCTGGAATATTTTGATTTCCACGCATGGGCCAAGTCGCGGATCAGCGAAGTGCCCATGGCCGAACTCCTCCAGCAGAAGCGTCTTGAACCCATGAATTGAGCTGAGTGAAGCGGCCCTATTCAAGTCGCCTGATCTATCAATCCTTGCTCAAAAATGCGTCCCAACCTTGCGCAACAAGGGCATGGGAGCTTCCATCGCGTGCGATAAGCTGTGGACCCGCCCCCTCCACCATATGGCCGATTACCGTGAGGTGGGGATTGCCTTTGATTTTGTCAAAGTCACCAATGGGCAAGGTAAAGAGCAACTCGTAATCTTCGCCTCCATTGAGCGCACAGAGGCTGGGATCGAGCTTAAAATCTTCGGCCGCGCTGATCACGGTAGGGTCTATCGGCAACTTCTCGTCGTAGATGGCGCAGCCCATGGTGCTGGCATCACAGAGGTGAAGCACCTCCGAGGCCAAGCCATCGCTGATGTCGATCATGGAAGTAGGCTGCACACCCAACTGTTCGAGCAAGCGCAGCACATCCACACGTGCCTCGGGCTTGAGCTGCCGCTCAAGGATATAGTCATAGCCCTGAAGATCGGGCTGCACGCCGGGAGTGCTTTCGTACACCGCCTTTTCACGCTCCAGCACCTGCAAGCCCATATAGGCCGCCCCCAGGTCGCCGCTCACCACGATGAGGTCTTTATCGCGGGCACCGCTGCGGTATCTTACCTTGTCTTTGGCCACCTCGCCCAGGGCAGTAATACTGATGATGAGCCCACTGCGCGAGCTCACCGTATCACCGCCTATCACATCGATACCGTATACCTCAGCAGCGAGGCGCACCCCGGCATAGAGTTCCTCAACCGCCTCAAGACTGAAGCGGTTGCTCAGGCCTATGCTCACGGTGATGTGGCTTGGCTTGCCTCCCATGGCGCATATATCGCTGAGATTCACAACTACAGCCTTGTAGCCCAGGTGCTTGAGCGGAGCATAGCTCAAGTCAAAGTGCACCCCCTCCACCAGCATATCCGTGCTAATGACTTGGTAATGCGGGCCGCCGGTATCGATCACAGCGGCATCGTCGCCTATGCCTTTGATGGTGGTGGGCAATGTATTGGGCAGGCTTTTCGCCAAATGTTTGATCAGCCCGAACTCTCCGAGGCTGCTTATTTCAGTTCTTTCCATGGCAGGCTAAAGATTGGAGGCAAAGGTAAGGCTTTGGAAGGGGCTTAAAAGCAAGAAGGCAGAAGGAATGAGGCCGGATTGCGAAGCGGACGAATCTTTTCAGCTTGGAAGAACGATGTGTCTTAGGCAGGGTGGGCTTCCGCAAAAGCAGGGACTTTCCATACCTTTGCCGGGCGTGGATGCCGACAGGCCTGTGATGGTCGGCATCTTGCCACATACCTCCCGATGAAAGCCAAAAGCAAGCGCATACTCCTGGTAGAAGATGAGAAAAGCCTGATCGACGTGATAAGGCTCAACCTGGAATTGGAAGGCTATGAGGTGAAAGTGGCCGAAGATGGCCCCACTGCCCTCGAGCTGGCGCGAAAGGAACGATTTGATCTCTGCGTGCTCGATGTGATGCTGCCAAAATTGGACGGCTTTTCCGTATGCAAAACCCTGCGCCTGGAAAACAACCGCCTGCCCATCCTCTTCCTCAGCGCCAAGTCGACAAGCGCCGACCGGGTGGAGGGCTTGCGCATCGGTGGCGACGATTATCTCACCAAACCTTTCAATCTCGAAGAACTCCTTTTGCGCATCTCCAAGCTCATCAGGCTCAGCGAGAAGTCTTCCGCCGCCCCGATAGCAGAGCACTACCGCTTTGGCGACAATGAAATCAACTTCGGTACCTACGAAATTCGCTGCAAGGACGGCAGCACATTGGAAATCAGCAAGCGAGAAATCTTACTCCTGCGCTTTCTCATCGAAAATGAGGGAAGGGTGGTATCGCGCGAAGAAATACTCGAAACCGTATGGGGCTACGATGTGTATCCGAGTTCCCGCACCATCGACAATTACATCCTGGCTTTTCGCAAATACTTCGAGAACAATCCCCGGACTCCGGATTACTTTCACTCCGTGAGGGGTGTGGGCTACAAGTTTACCTCCGGCAGCCAAAAAGTCTGAGCGCCTTTTCCATTTTTGCCGATAAGGACGGCACCCCTACAGCAAAGCCAGCACCCAAAACGAGCACTGAAGCAGGCTCGCAGGCAATGCTTACTTTTGTGTCAAAACGCAGGAAATTGGAATTTATATCAAGCGAACTCAGTGACTACGCTGAGGCCCATAGCAGCCCCGAACCCGCTCACCTCGCCGAACTCAACCGCGAGACCCATCTCAAAATACTGCAGCCGCGCATGCTCTCGGGCCACCTGCAAGGGAGGGTGCTGTCCATGATCAGCCACATGATTCGCCCCTCCCTGGTGCTGGAGATCGGCACTTACACCGGCTACTCCGCCATCTGCCTGGCCGAAGGATTGAGCGAAGGCGGCAAGCTGCATACCATCGAGAAGAACGAGGAACTACAGCCCATTGCTGAGGCCTATTTTCGCAAAAGCGGCAATCACACCGCCATACATATGCACATCGGTGAGGCCCTCCCCATCATTCGCAAGATGAGCGGCCCCTTCGACCTCGTCTTCATCGATGCCGACAAAGAAAACTATCTGCCCTATTACCACGCTGTTTTTGACAAGCTACCCAAGGGGGGCTTCATCCTGGCCGACAATGTGCTATGGAGCGGCAAAGTGCTACAAACCAAAGATGTACATGAAGACCCCGATGCCGAAGCCCTCAAAGCTTTCAACACCTTCGTGCAGAATGACCAGCGGGTGGAAAATGTGCTGATGCCCATACGCGACGGGCTCATGCTGCTCCGCAAAATCGAAGACTGATGGGCAAGAGGAAATACATAGACCTGCGCAGCGACACGGTGAGCAAGCCGGGCAGGGAGATGATGCAGGCCATGATGCAGGCCCCATTGGGCGATGACGTCTTTGGCGAAGACCCCACCGTGAACCGCCTGGAGGAAAAAGTAGCGGAACTCTTTGGCCATGAAGCAGCCCTGTTTTGCCCCTCGGGCACCATGACCAATCAGATCGCCATACAGCTCCACACCCAGCCGGGAGATGAGGTGATATGCCATGCGCTGTCGCACGTGTACAATTACGAGGGAGGGGGCATAGCGCGCAATGCCCTCGCTTCCACACGCCTTGTGCACAATGATGAGGCTGTAATGCACCCGCATGAGGTAGAATCCCTGCGCCACGATGACAGCGACTGGCTCGCCCGTACCAGCCTTGTGGTGGCCGAAGACACCTCCAACCGCGGCGGTGGCAAATGCTATCGCATGGATGAACTTCTTGCACTTTCGGACTGCTGCGCCCAGCTAGGTCTGGCCTTTCACCTCGATGGCGCCCGCGCCTGGAATGCCATTGTGCACCAAGGGCATGAATTCCTGCGCTATGGCATGCTTTTCGACTCCATCTCCCTCTGCCTCAGTAAGGGACTGGGCTGCCCTGTAGGCTCTGTGCTGCTCGGCAGCAGGGACTTCATCCGGGAGGGGCGAAGGGTGCGCAAGGTGATGGGCGGTGGCATGCGGCAGGCCGGCATCCTCGCAGCCGCCGGCCTCTATGCCCTTGAGCACCACATACAGCGCCTGGCCGATGACCACAGGAGGGCCACAGAGCTCGCCGATCACATCAGGCAATTGCCGGGAGTAAGGCTGGTCGTAGAGCCCGAGACGAATATTGTACTCTTCGACGTGGATGAGGGGGTAGGGCATAAACAATGGCTGGCAAGCCTGCGCGATCAAGGTTTGCTCTCAGTGCCTTTCGGCAAAAACCGCATTCGCATGGTAAGCCACATCGATATCGACGATGCCGATCTCAGCGCCGCACGCGAGATTCTATCCCTGGTGGCTGAGAGCCTGTACTTAGGGCCTGTTTCCTCCTCGGCAAAAAAGGGCTGAATCCGACCCGGCGGGGCCATGGCTCAATCGCAAGAGCAATCTACCGGGCTGTGGGGCCGCTGCACGTCAATCAGTGTATTGCTGCTATCGTCGGCCGCAAAGCTCATGCGCACCAGATGCTCGCCGATGCGCCGGTCCAAGCGGTATACTTTGGGCTCGCTTCGGGTATCGCTCTCGGCAAATTTGACCTTGCCCGACTCACGGGTGCGTCGCACCTCGGCCGTATCGAGCTGCAGGCAGTTGAGCTGGCAGAGGGCCTGAGGTGCTATCTGTGCATCGGTGAGTTGCAAGCGTAGCAATACCCGCTCATTGGGCATCCAAGCTGTAAGCAAGCTCACCCGCTCACGAAAAAATAGCATGACCAGAAGCACTCCGAGCAAGAAGCCAATCATATAGGTGCGCAAGCGGCGGAAAAAACCCATCAGAATGCGGCAAAAAGAAGGTCGATGTCCTTGTAAGGCAGATTGAAGGCTTCGCCCAAGGACTCATTGGTCAAGATGCCATTGTAGAGGTATACTCCGTGCCTGAAACCGGAATCTTTCTTGATCAGGCTGGCGCATCCGCCTTCCTTTCCAATCTCCAGCAGAATGGGAGTGAAGACATTGCTCAGAGCAATGGAGGCCGTGCGGCTCACCCTCGAAGCCACATTGGGCACGCAATAGTGAAGCACCCCATGCTTGATAAAAACGGGATTGCTGTGGTTGGTCACTTCCGAGGTCTCAAAGCAACCGCCTTTATCGATGCTGATATCCACGATTACGGAGCCTTCCTTCATTTCCTGCACCATGCTCTCGGTCACCACAGTGGGCGTGCGCCCATTGACATTGCGCAGTGCACCGATCACCACATCGGCTTGCTGCAGGGCGCGCCGCAATTCTTCGGGTTGTATCACTGAGGTGAATACGCGCTGATTAATGGCATTTTGCAAGCGACGCAGGCGGTAGATGCTAAAGTCAAAGACCTTGACCAATGCGCCCAAACCCAAAGCTGCGCGGGTGGCATACTCAGCCACTGTACCAGCCCCGATGATGACCACCTCGCTGGGGGCTACACCACTAATGCCGCCAAGCATCAAGCCCTGACCGCCGCCGCCCTTGCTGAGGTATTCGGCGCCGATTACCACTGCGGCATTGCCGGCAATTTCGCCCATAGCCCGTACCACCGTATGAATCTCCTCCTCATCCTGTATGTAATCCCAGGCTATGGCCGACACCTTCTTATCCATCAAGCGCTTGAGGGTGTCGCGCGGCTGCACGCTGAGCTGCAGGGCTGAGAAGAGCGTCACCTTATGGCCCATCAGCGCGATCTCTTCGTGGCTGGGAGGCGCCACCTTCAGGATGAGCTCACTCTGAAAGACTTCCTTGCGCTCATAAGCTATTTTGGCGCCAGCCTCGCTGTACAGTCGATCTTCAAAGTGGGAATTTTTTCCGGCGCCGCACTCCACAATTACTTCGTGGCCATTGCTCACCAGCACGGCAACCGCGTCGGGCACGATGGCCACACGGTTTTCCTGGTAGCTGCTCTCACGCGGTATCCCGATCTGCAGGCGCTTGCCTGAGCGCTTTACTTCCAGCATTTCCTCCTGTGGTTTCAGGGAGGCATCTCTGGCGAGCGCTTTGAGCGCTTCTTTGGAGCTGATCATGCTTGGTTTAAATTTCCTGGAGGATGGACTTACAAAAATAAGTCAATAAGGCGGATTATTCGCGCGCTCACCCAAAAGCTGTAATTACTTCATTTTGATCCTTCTTCGATTTTGACTTCACCAGCTCAGTCGGCGTGTGCCATCTTCAAGCACCTCTATGTCCACCTCTATACAGGTGGAGGGCAGCAGTTTTTCCACTTTTTCGGGCCACTCTATGAAGCAGTATGCCCCGCTGTCGAGGTACTCCTCCAGGCCTATATCCATGGCTTCCTCATCGCTATCTATCCGATAAAAGTCAAAGTGATACACGGGCTCGTCCATTCCTGATCTGTACTCATTTACCAGGGCATAAGTCGGGCTGCTGACTGCCTCACCAATCCCGAGTACTGCACATAATGCCTTGATCAGACTCGTTTTGCCCGCACCCATTTCGCCTGCAAAGGCAAAAACACGTCCATCGGGCACATCGTCTAGCAGGCTTTTGGCGGCATCCGCCAATTGCTCCGGCTTTGCCACAAGCACCTGCATCACGATTTAGGACTTAGCACTGCAAAAGGTATCATCATCTCCTCCATGGATATACCCCCATGCTGGAAGGTATCCCTGTAGAAGTTGACAAAGTGGTTGTAATTATTTGGATACACAAAGTACTGACGCTCCTTGGCAAAAATATAGCTCGAGGTCATATTGCTCTTAGGCAGGAAAGCCTGCTCCGGCTTCGTGATGGCAAATACCCGCTTAGACTCGTAATTGA
This sequence comes from Flavobacteriales bacterium, assembly GCA_007125175.1. Classification (GTDB taxonomy): domain Bacteria; phylum Bacteroidota; class Bacteroidia; order Flavobacteriales_D; family Cryomorphaceae; genus T3Sed10-241. The sequence goes on along the minus strand of SLDS01000253.1, from coordinate 23,683 downwards.
GGTTGCGGCCCAGCTTGTAGCGCAGGTTGGTACTCGTATTCCGGTCGCCGATCACCTTCTCGGGATCGCTCACCTGTATGGTGCCGTGGTCAGTGGTAATCACCACACGTCCATTCTTTTTGGCGATGTTTTCCAAAATGTTCTTGAGGGGGGAGTGCTCGAACCAGCTTCGCGTCACAGAACGATAAGCCGCATCATTTTCAGCCAGTTCCTTGATCATTTCCATATCGGTACGGGCATGGGAGAGCATATCGACAAAGTTGTACACGATCACATTCAGGGAATTGCCCATCAGGTTGGAAATCTGATCGCTCAATTTGCGTCCCGCCTCGAGCTTGGTGATTTTGTGGTAACTGTATCGGGCATCGGATCCGTATCGCTTGAGCTGATGGCCAAGAAGTTCCTCCTCGTGCATGTTCTTTCCCCCATCGTCTTCATCGCTCTTCCACAGTTGGGGGTATAGCTTCTGGATTTCGCTGGGCATAAGGCCCGCAAAGAAGCTATTGCGCGCATACTGCGTGGCTGTAGGCAGGATGCTGAAATAGATGTCCTCCTCGGCCGTGCGGTAATAATCGGAGAGCGTGGGCTCAATGACCTTCCACTGATCGTAGCGCAGGTTGTCGATCATGATCAGGAAGAGTGGCTCCTCCCCGAGCAGGGGCATCACCTTCTCCCGCATCACCCGGTGCGAGAGCAGAGGCTGATCTGCGGCTTTGCCACTCACCCAGTCCAGGTAGTTTTCGCTCACGTACTTGGCAAAATAGGCATTGGCCTCATTCTTTTGCATGGTGAGCACTTCCTCCATCACCCCATCGCTGCCGCTTTGAAGCTCCAGCTCCCAGTATACCAGCTTGCGGTACACTTCCTTCCAGTCGTCCACATCCAGTCGGTCGCTGAGCTGCATACCTATATTTCGAAAGGCCGATTGATAATTGCTTGTGGTCTTTTCGTTGATCAGCTTTTTATTGTCCAGGTTCTTTTTCACCGAGAGCAGCAATTGGTTGGGATTGACCGGCTTGATGAGGTAATCCGAAATCTTGGAGCCAATGGCTTCCTCCATGATGCTCTCCTCCTCGCTCTTGGTAATCATCACGATGGGTACTGCGGGCTTGCTCGCTTTGATGCGCGCCAGGGTCTCAAGACCCGAGAGCCCGGGCATGTTCTCGTCCAGAAAGACGATATCAAAATCCTGTTTTTCGACTGCATCGGCGGCATCACTGCCATTGTTTACGGTGGTCACTTCATAGCCTTTTTGCGAAAGGAAGAGGATATGCGGCTTTAGCAGGTCGATTTCATCGTCGGCCCAGAGTATTTTTGATGACATGAAGATTGTGTATTTCTTGGTTTAGGCGAGGCTTGCGCCAAAATGGTTTACTTTGCGCTAAGTAAACAAAAAAGGCACCGTTTTAGTGTGCAGCAAGCTTTAAAGTCTGCAAAGTGAGCCCCAAGCACCATCCATTCAACAAGCGAAAAATACTCAATGATCCCGTGTATGGCTTCATCACTGTGCCCAATGAGTTGATATTCGATCTAATCGAACATCCTGACTTCCAGCGCTTGAGGCGCATCAAGCAAACGGGCATGTCGCACCTGGTATATCCCGGAGCCTTGCACACCCGCTTTCACCATGCGCTCGGCGCGATGCACCTGATGGGTCTCGCCATAGGCAGCTTACGCGAAAAAGGGGTGGACATATCCGATGATGAGGCCCAGGCGGCGCGCATTGCCATACTGCTTCACGATATTGGCCACGGACCCTTCTCTCACAGCCTGGAGTTTAGCATCGTGAAAAATGTAAACCATGAGATGATCTCAGCATTGCTCATGGAAAGGCTCAACGAAAGCTTTGATGGAAAGCTCGAAGAAGGGCTGCGCATCTTTGCCAACCGCCATGAGAAAAAATTTCTTCACCAATTGGTGAGCGGACAGTTGGATATGGATCGGCTGGACTATCTGAGCAGGGACAGCTTCTACACCGGAGTATCGGAGGGGGTAGTGAGCAATCAGCGGATTATCAAAATGCTACAGGTGCACAATGACAAGCTTGTGGTGGAGCAAAAAGGGATCTACTCCATTGAAAAGTTCATCATGGCCCGCCGGCTGATGTACTGGCAGGTATACCTGCACAAGACCACGGTAGCTGCCGAGCGATTGCTTATCAACATACTGCGCAGGGCCAAAGAACGGGCCCGGGCAGGCGATAGGCTCTTCGCATCCCCAGCCTTGCAATTCTTTCTCTACGATGAGATACAGGAAAGCCACTTCCGCGAGGATCCCAAAGTGCTCGACACCTTTGTACAGCTCGATGACTTCGACATCATGGGTGCCATCAAGGTATGGCAGGGTGCCGAAGACCACATTCTCAGCAAGCTGTGCAGGGCCCTTGTAAATCGGAGACTGCCGCGCGCTGTGCTCACGCGCAAACCATTTGCCGAAAGGCAGATCGCCCAGTGGAAGCGAGAAACCGCCGAACTCAACGGAGTAGGCGATGAAGACATAGACTACTTCTTTCAGACCGACCTGATACGAAATCACGCCTATGCCCCGGGCACAGATGGCATTTGGTTTTTGGGCAAGTCAGGCCCTCCTGTCGAATTTGCGGAAGCGACCGACAATCCCGGCACACTCATGAGGAATGAGACGGTGGAGAAGCATGTGCTCTACCTTCCAAAAGAAATCCGAATCGAGGGACATACCTGAGAGCCCACACTGGGCATCAGAGAGCCGCTTATGGGCTCATGTAGCTGATACCAATGGAGATGTAGGGGGTGTCGCGGAGGTCATTCTCTATAAAGTAGGGAGTGTCGTCGCCCCAAAAACGGAGGAAATCACCGTCGCGATCGAGCTCAAAAGTGTAGTTGATGCGGTAGCCGGCCTCGGCCACCAACCAGAAAAAGCCGAATAGCCGCTTCTGGAAGTTTATACCCGCGCGTATCTCACTGCGCCTCAGCTCTACATCACGTGCAATGAGGGGGTTGTCTTCGTCTAGCTCCCTGGCAAAATCGCCAAAGTCATTGAGTCGATAGGTGGCACCCACCACATTGTAGCCGATGGACAAAAGGCTTAGGCTGCTGAAGCGGTATCGCAGATAGGCACGTGCCGGCGCCAGAGCTTCGATGCCCCAGCGCTGATCCTTGAAGGTGTGGTAGTAGTATACCACAGGCACGTAATTGAGGGGGCCACCCAGATAGGTGCGCGAAAGACCGAAAGCGTACATAAGTCGGTCATTGGGCTTGAAACCGTATAGCAGGGCCGCCGGCACTCGTAGGGTGGAGAGGCTCTGAAGGCCAAAATCGTAATCGCCATTGAGCTCAAGCCCGGCTTGCCCGAGAATAAAGCGCTTATCGTCCAGCGGCTTAAATACTGTGAAGAGGGTGGCCGTCCGGTTCAATCCATTCTCTGCCAGGCTTCGGTTCAAGGGGTGCTGAAGCTCCCCTTCCATGCTGTAATCCTGGCGCTGATAGATCAGGTTCATGTTGATCAGGAGATTGTTCTTGGATATCAGCGGGAAGTTGCCAATGATATTGAATGCCCGGGCGGGGTTGATGGTGACCTCTTCACCTACCGAGGGCATGACGCCGACAGGGCTATTGGCAGTGAGGTCATGGCGCAATTGCACATCGTAAGACACGCCGATAAGTGTGGTCGGAGTTTGGCCGAGCACCTTGTTTGTGCAAAAGCTTTTTGAGGGTGGTGCCGCGAGTTCAAATTCCGAGAAATCGAAGTCATCATCATCATCTTCAGGAGGATCTACTTGGGCAAGCAGGGGCATTGCACAAATCAGGGCCATGGGTAAAAAGCTGAATCGGATGTACATGAATTCGAAATTTCTGCCTCCTGACAGAGCGGTCGTCGGGGCGGTTTATCGCGCTAAAATAGAGCATAGCCCGCACATGCCGCGCAAAGTACCCGCTTTTTTACCCCTGTACGGTAGGGAGCTTCCCGGCAAATCGCCTGCCATCCAAAGCCTGGGCTATACTCAGGCTCAAGATCACATAGGCCGCAAACATGAAAAAACCAATCTGCAAGCTGGAGTGGTTGGTTGTAAGCACGTCAGCATTGCGCGCGATGCCTTCGAGCTGTCCCAACTGCTCTGACACGATACCCGAAAATCCGATATAGGACATAAAAATGGCCACGACCATTACATCGGCCATGCTCCACTTGCCCGTTTTGAATACAAGCAGGTGTATCCATCCGCTGTGATGGCGGCCTCGTGATGGTGGCGGTTTGGGTGCATTGCTGTGGATGTAAAAGAGGGAGGCAAGTGTCTTGGCCAATGGAAAGAGCACGCTGAATGCCAGCACAAGCAGGGCAACCAGCAAGAGGTCGGCCTTGCCCTGTTCCCACATGAGCTGCACCACCTCCAGTATGCTCTTGCTCTTGAAGTAGAGCACCTGATCGGAAAAGTGAACCAGCTCGCCCATAAGGGAAAACTGCAGGCGGTCGATGCGCGCATCGATTTCAATCATGGGCAGGGACACTCCGAGGAACAAGGCCACGAGGGAAATGCCAATCTGGAAACTGAGCACCCATGCATCGGCCCTGCGCGCCAGGATGAGGAAGAGAATGCAAGAGAGAATAAGCCCGTACAAGAGCATGCTGTAGGGCTTGCGGCTCAGCTGCAGCTCTGATGCTTGAGAATTGATATGGCGGAGGGTTTCTTTTTTGGAGTCCTTCCCGTACTTTTCGATAATGCGATCGTGGTCTTCGTAATCCGTTTCCGAAAAGGTGGCGTCGGCGTAAGATTCCAGCTTATCGCCCAAGTAAGTTTTGAGGTTTTCGCGGTTTTGGGGATTGTCGATAAAGCGCAAAATCTGCTGGGTGAAGATGGGCACATCTCGCTCCATCTTGCTGAATATGCCGAAGAAGCCTGCTCCCTCCCGCTTTAAAAAGCCGACCAGGCCCTTGCGGTTTTCCTCCTCAAAGCGCTCCTGAAGCTCAGCAACAAGCTGGTATAGAAATGCTGAGATGCGCTCTTGCATCACCTGTCGATCGGTATCGCTGAGGTCAAGCTCATCGATTTTCACAGCAATGATACCTGTGGCGATGCGCTTCCACTCGTCCACATTGAATATGCCGTACTTGATTTTGCTGATCTCAATGGCATCCTCCCGAAGGGCCCTTCGCTCCGACTCGATGCGCGAGAGCTCGTAGCCGCTCCATACTGCGGTGAGCAGCAGCAAAGCGAATACGAAGCGTGCAGGGCGTAGGTATGGGGGCGTCATCTTCTTTGCAAGCTGAGGCTTGAGAGCCCATGGTCATTGCCAGGCTGCTGATTCACAATAAGCAAGATGCCTTCAAGGTCGCAGGAATAGCCCCGGGCCTTAGGTGGTGGTATTCGGAGACCTTTTAGATTTTCTTTACGTTGATGGCCACGGGGCCCTTGTCGCCCGGGGCTATATCGAAGGTAACCCGATTGCCCTCAGTGATCTCATCGATGTGCGACTTCACGTGGGTAAAGAGGCTTTCGTGGCTGTTTTTCACTTTTATGAATCCGTAACCTTTGTTGTGGTCGAAGAAGCTCACTGTACCTTCATTGACCTCTTCTTCCATCTCACCTTTGGGTGGTATTCCTATCACAATATCCTCTGCTTCCACTTCTTCAATTTCATCGGGATCGGGAGGCGAATCCGTCGGATTCCCAAATTGATCTACATAAGCGATCATATCTTCAAAGCTGTCGGAACCTCCTTCCTTGCGCTCTTCTTTGCGCTTGAGTTTCTCCTCTTTGCGCTTTGCTTTTTTCTTTTCCTTTTCCCTTTTGCTCCAGGATTCGTGTGATCTACCCATAAAAAATGTGCTGTGCTGTTGTTTTTCGTGAATTAAAATATTGAAGGCTTGTGCCTAAATATACGCATGATTTGCAAACCGCGTGAAAGTACGTGAAAAAATTCATTGTCCCACGCTTTCTTCTTCCTGCTATTGCCATGTGTTCGGCAGTGTGTATCTTCGATCTTATATGATTCCTTCCCAGTTCAAAGATTCCTCCTTGGCAAAACCATTGGCGCGATATAAGAAGACCTTGCGCATGGTGGTGCTCGGATTGCCCGCAGTCATCTTGACTTTTATGGGCCTCAGAGCGCAGGTACATGGGCAAGATGTGGAGTTTGGGCTCGGCTATTCCGGGGGAATCGCCTTGGGAGCCATGAGCAATAGCATGGATGCCCAGCACGGCTTCCACGTCGAAGGCCTGCTCAATCCAACGAACAATCCTTGGAGTTACGGTCTGGGCTTTTCGCAAAGCTGGTATGACAATTTTCGCGAAGACGTCGAGTTCACCTTTTCTTCAGGGGCCGTGATCGAGGCCCCCATGGTGGTAAACCACCGCATCAGCAGCTTCTCGGCACTACTGCGCTACGATTTCATCGAGGACGGGCCGGTATTGCCGTACGCCACAGTCTGTTTGCACTGGGTGCTGGGGCGGTCGGTGCTGGCTGTGCGCGATCCCGACAGCCGCAATACCGGTGAGGGCCCCATCAATCTCTACGAAGAGACCATGCACGCTGACAATAGCTTCGGGGCGAGCCTGGCCCTGGGCTCCCGTTTCGATATCGGGCTCATTTTTCCCCGCTTGGGTAAGAGTCAATTTTACTTTCGTGCAGAAGTGCTCTGCCTGCTCGGGCCGGAGTTTGAGTTTGCATTTTCCGAAAGGCTAAGGAGCGGCCGTGGACAACCTGAGGCCGATCCCGCCACAAGCGATTTTGAAATTATTGAAGGTGATCTGCACAATCTCCGCCTCTACCGCGAGCCTCTTTCACTGCTCTTTTTCAAAGCCGGGGTGAGCTGGCGAATTCCTCTGGGCCGCGATCAGATGTTTCGCGATTGATAAAATACATTCTGGCTGCCCTGCCATATCGATTTGTGAATCTCGCCGCTCATTGTCTACTCCTTTGTTTTTTAGCCTCCTGCAAAAATGTGGCGACAAAATAAATAAAACGGACAATCGCCTCTTGACTGTATTAATTTCGAATTGCGATATTAGGGCCTGTCAAAATCACTAAAAACGGCTCTATGTCTTTACAAGCTTCGAATACCCGTCTTTTCGATTTCATCTTCTACCAGCTCGAAAATTTTCCCAAAAAGGATGCCCTTGCGGGAAAAGTGGATGGCAAGTGGCAAAAATACAGCACCCAAGAGGTGATCGATATCGCCAACTCGCTGAGCGACGGACTACTGAAGCTTGGCATCAAGCCTGGAGACAAGGTGGCCATCATCTCCAACAACCGCCCTGAATGGGTGATCACCGATTTGGCCATTCTCCAGATAGGCGCCATCAATGTGCCCATCTACCCCACCATCAGCGAAGAGGATTACCGCTTCATTTTCAATGATTCTGAAGTGAAGCTGGCCTTTGTGAGCGATGCCGAACTCTTTGCCAAAGTGAAGGGACTCAGGGAAAAAGTGCAGAGCCTGGAAGGCATATACACCTTCGATGAGGTTGATGATGCCTCCCATTGGAAGACCGTGCTCGAGGATCAACCCGACGTGGAGGCCATACAAAAGCTGCGCGCGGAAGTAAAACCCTCAGACCTGGCCACCCTGATCTATACCTCCGGCACCACTGGCACTCCCAAGGGTGTGATGCTCGCTCATCAAAACGTGGCCAGCAACACCATAGCCAGCAAGGAAAGATTGCCTGTAGATAGCCACGCCAAAGGAGTGAGCTTCTTGCCTTTGTGCCACATCTATGAGCGCATGATCATCTATCTCTACACCTACACCGGGGTGTCCCTCTATTTTGCAGAAAGCATGGAAACCATCGGAGACGACATACGCGATGTGAAGCCAAATGTATTCACCGCTGTGCCCCGATTGCTGGAGAAGGTATTCGACAAGATCATGGCCAAGGGTGCCGATCTCACGGGCATCAAGCGCTCGCTGTTTTTCTGGGCGGTGGGCCTGGGCGAAAAATACCAGCCCTATGGGCAAAACGGCCCTTGGTATGAGCTCAAACTCAAGATAGCTCGAAAACTCATTTTCAGCAAATGGCAGGAGGCCCTGGGTGGAAATGTGCAGGCTGTAGCAAGTGGTAGTGCCGCACTGAACCCACGCTTGGCGCGTATCTTCAATGCTGCCGGCATTCCAGTGCTGGAGGGCTATGGCCTTACCGAAACTTCACCGGTTGTCAGCGTAAATCAACTGGAAAACAATGGGCTGCGCATAGGCACTACGGGGAGGCCCATCGCCGATGTACATGTGAAGATCGCCGACGATGGAGAAATTCTCGTCAAAGGGCCCAATGTGATGATGGGCTATTACAAGCGGCCCGATCTCACCGATGCCGTGATCGATACCGATGGATGGTTTCATACCGGCGATATTGGGGAGCTCGTCGATGGGCAATTCCTCAGGATTACCGATCGCAAGAAGGAGATTTTCAAAACTTCCGGTGGCAAATACATCGCTCCACAGCTGATGGAAAACAAGTTCAAGGAGAGCCGCTTCATCGAGCAAATCATGGTGATTGGCGAAAACCGCAAGCACCCGGCAGCGCTGATCGTACCCGCTTATGAATTTCTGGAAGAATGGTGCAAGCGCAAAGAGATCAGCTATAACAGTCGGGCTGAAATGTTGAAAAACCCAAAAGTGATCGAGCGCTATGCCGAGGAGGTGCAAGAGAAAAATGAAGGATTCGGCAAGTGGGAGCAGATCAAGAAATTCGAGCTGCTCGAGGAGGAGTTTTCCATTGAAAATAAGGAAATCACCCCCACCCTGAAGCTCAAGCGAAAGGTGATACTCGATCGCTACAAAGACCTTATCGAGCAGATCTACGCCGGCTGAGAAAAGGACTGCTAAGAAAGGGTTGTCGGGGGCTAGGTTTCTATTTGACAGGTTCATCTCAAGGCCCTAGCCATCTGGGAAATTGATCAGAAAACCTTCTCCTGCCAATTCAAAACTCACTGAGGGTATCTTTCTCATGCGCCATTGGCCGCCCACTATCAGTTCAAAAGGCATCAATGCAATTCCAGATCACGTGTTTGGCTTGATTCTTGCCCCAATGAGACCCTGTTCTGGAATGCCTTCGGTGACGCCCTCCCGAACCCGTTCGGGTTCCAAAGTGGCTTAATCGCCCCCCCTTCAAGGCTAAATTAACTACCTTTGAGTCAAAATCCTCCACGCCACTATGCTCCTCACAAATCCTAAGCTCAATGAAGTTTTCGAATATTAGTTCGCCAGGATTAACCAATTCGCGTTTGGCTACTCGATTCATTCCAAAACATGATTTAACCCACCCCTTTCGCCATCTCCACTTTCCCCTCAGAGCTTTGGCCTTTGCATCGCTAATGATCCTCTTGTCTGCTTGCGAGAAAGAAGAAGAGGATGATGCGGCATTGTCCTCACTCGAGTGCAGCAGTGCCACTCTGAACGGCAACCTGATTCAGGAAGAAGCAGCTAGCGGCGTGAGTGTACAAGTACCTTACAGCGGGGGCAATGGCGGGCCACACAATGGAAACACGGTGGAATCGACGGAGGTAATTGGCCTCACAGCTACCCTAAGCCCTGGCAATGTTGCCAATGGCAATGGCACCTTGACCTACAGCATTACTGGTACACCATCCACTTGTGGCAATGCCGTTTTCGCGCTGAGCCTGGGAGGTAGCAGCTGTGAATTGGTGCTGGAGGTGGAGGCCAATACCATTTGTCCCGACGAAGTTACCTTCACCTACAAGGGCGAAACGGTGACATATGGTGTTGTAGTTGGTGCCAACTGTACCTGCTGGCTTGACCGTAACCTGGGAGCTTCACAAGTCGCCACGGCTATCAACGATTCCGAATCCTTCGGCGACCTCTTTCAATGGGGCCGAGGTGACGACGGACACCAAAACCGAGACTCAGATACCACAAGTACCCTGAGCAGTCTTGACCAGCCCGAAACCAGTAGCTTTATTTTAGCAGCATCGCTCTCGGCTATTGACTGGCGAAGCCCTCAGAATGATAACTTGTGGCAGGGCGTGAATGGCATCAACAATCCTTGTCCATCAGGTTTCAGGTTGCCCACGATGGATGAATGGACTGCCGAGCGTCAGGTCGGGATAGGGAATGCGGCTGATGCCTTTTCCTCCCCACTGATGCTTCCCGCCTCTGGCTTTCGCGAAAGCAGTGTGGGCAACGTGAGCTTCGCTACCCTTGGCTACTACTGGAGCAGCTCTGTTTCGGGTACGGGTGTACGCTATTTCTATTTTGACGAAACCACCTCCATATTGACGGTGGGCTTGAGAGGAACCGGTTACGCTGTTCGCTGTATCAAGGATTGATAGGGGCCTGAGCAGGGTCAAGCCTCTAGCCAACTCTCCCAATAGCCGGGCTCTTCGAGCTCAAGAGCCTGTTTGGTAACCATCAAGGGCTTAAAGGTATCTACCATGACTGCAAGCTCCTCGGTTTCCTTTTGGCCGATGCTGCGCTCGGCTGCTCCCGGATGGGGGCCGTGGGGAATGCCTGCCGGATGCAGAGAGATAAAGCCCTTCTCCACATGGTTGCGGCTCATGAAGTCTCCATCTACATAGTAGAGCACCTCATCGCTGTCGATATTGCTATGGTTGTATGGCGCCGGGATGGCCTCAGGGTGGTAATCGTAAAGCCTAGGACAAAAGGAGCAAATCACAAAATTGTGGGCTTCGAAAGTCTGATGCACAGGGGGGGGCTGATGGATGCGGCCTGTGATGGGCTCAAAGTCGAATATGCTGAAAGCATAGGGATAATTGTAACCATCCCAGCCCACCACATCAAAGGGGTGACTGGCATAGGTGTAATGATGCAGGCAGTTTTGCTTGCGGATTTTCATCGTGAAAGCGCCCTTTTCATCCACAGGCTCCATGTATTGCGGCCTTCGGATATCGCGTTCGCAAAATGGGCTGTGCTCGAGCAGCTGCCCGAAGTAGTTGCGGTAGCGCTTGGGTGTATACACCGGGCTAAAGGACTGAACGATGAAGAGTCGGTTGTCTTCACCTTCGAACTGCATGCGGTATATCATGCCCCGGGGCACCACGAGGTAATCGCCATATGCGAAGGGCAGCTCACCCATCATGGTTTGAAGTACGCCGCTGCCTTTGTGCACGAAGATCACCTCATCGGCATCGGCATTTTTGTAAAAATAAGCGTCCATGGACCGCCGGGGAGCGGCCAATTCTATGTGGCAGTCATTGTTGACCAGCACGGGAATGCGGCTTTCGAGGAAGTCATCGGCGGGTTTGGCCTTGAGCCCTGCAAACATATAGCTCTTCAGATTGCGGTCAATGGCTATCTCGGGCGCCACATTCTTCACCTCGCCCAAGGCCTTTACCATGGTGGGGCGGTGGATGTGGTAGAGCAGGGATGACATGCCGCTAAAGCCTTCTGTGCCGAATAGCTGCTCGTAATACAGCTCTCCATTGGCTTTGCGAAATACAGTATGGCGCTTGGGAGGAATATTTCCCAGGTGGTGGTAGATGGGCATAAGGTAATGCTATGGTTGGTGCGCACAAATATACCCAATTCAGTACGGATGCCCATGCACCCCGGGTATTGGCCAAAGAAAGGGTCCCGGGATTCTGCCATGCTGCTTTTATCACTAATTTTGCCGCAAGGTAGCCCCGCATGAATCGAGAACCGGGCTGCACTGCAAGACGCTTTACACCTATGAAATCGACCATCCTCGTTATTGGTGCTGCCGGGCAAATAGGCAGCGAACTGGTGCAAGCATTGCGCTCGGCGCATGGAAGGGATAAGGTAATCGCCTCGGATATCCATTCCAGCCCTCCGGAGGTGCTGGCTGATGGCCCCTACGAGCAAATCAATGTGCTCGACAAAGCCAAACTCGCTGAGATAGTGATCGCTCACAAGTGCGAGGAAGTATACCACCTGGCAGCATTGCTCTCGGCCACTGCCGAAAAGAATCCCGCTCTGGGCTGGGATCTCAACATGAACGGGCTCTCCAACGTCTTGGATCTGGCGAGGGAAGGCCATATCAAGCGCATGTTTTGGCCCAGCAGCATCGCCGTATTCGGGCCAAATACCCCGAAAGACCGAACCCCTCAGCGCACCATCATGGAACCCACCACGGTGTATGGCATCACCAAGGTGGCCGGTGAGAGCTGGTGCGAATATTACCACAAGCGCTACAAGGTCGATATACGCAGCGTGCGCTATCCAGGCATCATTGGCTACAAAAGCGCTCCCGGCGGTGGCACCACAGATTATGCTGTTCACATCTTTCACGAGGCGCTCAAGCAAGGACACTACGACTGCTTCCTGAGCGAATCAGCACGCCTCCCCATGATGTACATGCCCGATGCCACCAAGGCCGTAATGGAAATCATGGCTGCTCCGGAAGAAAAGATCGGCCTGCGCACGAGCTACAATATCAGTGGCTTCTCCATTACACCAGCCATGCTCGCCGATGCCATCCGCGTGCACATTCCCGAGTTCACCATACGCTATGAACCCGACTACCGCGACGCCATTGCACAGAGCTGGCCCAGCAGCCTCGACGACCACATGGCCAGAGAGCATTGGGGCTGGAAACCCGACTACAGCCTGCAAGCGATGGTGGAAGACATGCTCCTCAACCTGAAAAAGAAGGTCCCCGTCGAATAATCGGTAACATTCGGCCGGGCAGCATCGTATGGGAAGCATAAATCTTGCTAAACCCTATGAAAGCGATGCGTCACATCTTCTTAGCCCTATTGATATCGGCTTGGTCACCCGTATTTTGCGTAAGCACAAGTGTGGGAAATGAACACACCGACACCCTGGCCGGAGGTGCGCTCAATGCCATTGACAGCCAAGGAATGCGCCAGGGATTTTGGCGAATTACCGGCGAAATGGTACACGACAAGGCCTACAAAAAAGGTCAGGTGGTGGAGGAGGGCAATTACCTCGACAACAAGCGCAGCGGTGTGTGGAAGAAGTTCTTTCCTACCGGTGGTATGCGCAGCGAGATTACCTATGCCGACAACCATCCCCGGGGCTGGTACACCACTTACTACGACAATGGACAAATCGAGGAAATAGGCGATTGGCAAGGCAACCGGAATGTGGGAGAGTACAAGCGTTTCCACAAAAATGGACAGGTCGCTCAGCACTTCCAATTCAACAATTACGGCAAGCGCGACGGCGTGCAGAAATATTACTACCCCAACGGGCAATTGCAGATGAGCGTGGAAGTGGAAAATGGAACTGCCCACGGAATGATGAGGGTCTTCTACCCCAATGGTGAGCCAAAGCTCGAAAAGCGAATCGTAAATGGCCTAACCGACACAGAAAGCATCGTAGACCACAGCCGCCCAAACAAGGCCAAGGATACACCAAAAATTCCTGAGCTACCACAAGAAGAAACCACTCCCCCTGAAATGGATCGCCCAAACCTTGGGAAATTTCGCGACACCGGTTTCAACACCCTTTACAACCGCAACCAGCAAATCACACAGGTGGGTGAATTCAAAGAAGGTCGCCTGTGGAATGGAAAGTGGCACCGCTACGACGCGGATGGATTGCTGCGCAAGGTAGAGGTGTACCGCGAAGGACGTTTCGTAGGCTATGGAGTGATTGACGATCCGGGCAAATAACTAAATTTGCCCGCAGCGACACCCCCTCCATCGATCCCCTTATGACAGCTAAGCTCAAAATCTACAATACCCTCACACGGCAAAAAGAGAACTTCGAGCCCATCAACCCACCACATGTAGGCCTGTATGTATGCGGGCCTACTGTGTATAGTGATGTACACCTGGGCAATGTGCGCTCTTTTCTGTCCTTTGACATCGTGTACCGCTACCTTAGCTTTTTGGGCTACAAGGTGCGCTATGTGCGCAATATTACCGACGTAGGCCACCTGGTAGACGATGCCGACAGCGGCGAAGATAAGATCGCCAAAAAAGCGCGGCTCGAACAACTGGAACCCATGGAGGTGGTGCAGAAGTACACCAATGGCTTCCACGATGTGATGCGCCTCTTCAATATCTTGCCCCCTTCCATTGAGCCCACTGCCACAGCCCACATCATCGAGCAAATCGAAATGGTGAAGAAAATCCTTGACAAGGGCTTCGCCTACGAATCGGATGGTTCGGTGTACTTCGATGTGCGCAAATTCAACGAGAGCCACCCTTACGGAAAATTGAGCGGTCGCAATATAGACGACCTTATGGCCAATACCCGCAGCCTCGACGGGCAAGACCACAAGCGCGACCCACTGGATTTTGCCATCTGGAAACGCGCCGAATCAAGTCACATCATGCGCTGGCCTTCGCCCTGGGGAGAAGGATTTCCCGGTTGGCACCTCGAATGCTCAGCCATGAGTACCAAGTACCTCGGCGCCGAATTTGATATTCACGGCGGAGGCATGGATCTGAAATTTCCACACCACGACTGCGAGATCGCACAAAACATCGGTGCCACAGGCAAGTCCGGGCCCCGCATCTGGATGCATGGCAATATGCTCACTGTCAATGGCCGAAAAATGGCCAAAAGCGAAGGCAATGGTTTCACCCCGGAGGAGCTCATTAGCGGCAATCACAAACTGCTCGAGCAGGGCTACTCCCCCATGACGGTGCGCTTCTTCATGCTTCAGTGCCACTATGCCAGCACCCTCGACTTCTCCAATGAAGCTCTGCGAGCCGCCGAAAAAGGATACAAGCGCCTGATGGATGCCATCGATGGACTGGAGGGGCTTGAGCCTTCCGGCAAATCGGATTTTGACCTTGCTGCCTTACAAGCTGCCTGTGCTGAAGCCATGAATGATGACTTCAATACACCGATATTGATCTCGGTGCTCTTCGAAGCCGCCAAAATCGCCAGACAAATACAATCAGGGGATCGCAGCTGCAGTGAAGAAGACCTGACTGGCCTCCGAAGCCTCTTTGATGACTATGCCTTTACAGTGCTCGGATTCAGAAAACTGGAGGAGAGCAAAGGCAAAGAGGAAGAACTCACACCCGGGCTGATGGACCTCATACTCAAGCTGCGCCACTCGGCCAAGCTCAGCAAGGACTACGCCACCGCTGATCGCATCCGAAATGCCCTTCAGGAAATGGGTATTACCGTGAAAGACACCCCGCAAGGCAGCGAATACAAGATCGATTGAGTCAGTACGGCTAAGCCCTCGAAGGGTGCAAGTGTGAGTACACCAAGCAATGCTTATCTTCGGGCTCCCAAGCAAAGCCCATGAGCAACTCCGAAAAAAATCTTTACCTGATCGATGCCTATGCACTGATCTACCGCGCTTACTATGCCTTCATCCGCACCCCCAGGGTCAACTCCAAAGGCTTGAACACCTCGGCCATGTTTGGCTTTACGAATACCCTGATGGATGTGATCAACAATTTCCAACCCAGCCACATTGCTGTGGCCTTCGATGTCTCGGGGCCCGTATTTCGCAATGAAAGCTACCCAGAGTACAAAGCCAATCGCGAGGAGACCCCCGACGATATCAAGATTTCCATTCCATACGTGAAGCGCATCATCCGGGCCTTCAACATCCCCATACTCGAAAAGGAGGGCTATGAGGCCGACGACATCATTGGCACCATTGCCAAGAAGGCGGCCGAGGATGGCTTCAATGTGTTTATGGTCACGCCCGACAAGGATTTCGGACAGCTTGTAGACGAGCGCATCAAAATGCTCAAACCCGGCAGGCAAGGCAATGCACACGAGATATGGGGAGCCGAGGAAGTATGCAAGAAATTTGGCATAAAGCGCACCGATCAGGTGATCGATATGCTGGGCATGTGGGGTGATAGCGTAGACAATATACCGGGCATTCCCGGCGTGGGCGAAAAAACCGCCCAAAAGCTGCTCGCTGAGTATGACAGCTTGGAAAACTTGCTCGAGCACAGCGAGGAGATCAAAGGAAAACTGGGCGAAAAAATCCGGGACAATGTCGAGCAAGCCAGGCTCTCGAAGCAATTGGCAACCATCATTTGCGATGCCCCGGTCAAGTTTAACCCGGAAGACCTGCGCCTAGACGCACCCAACAAGGATCAGTTGCGAGAGATTTTTGCCGAATTGGAATTTCGCACCCTCTCAGAGCGCATACTTGGAGAAAAAATGCGTGCCAGTGGCGAGCAGATGGATCTCTTCAGCGAAGTAGGTGATGCCGACACCCTAGCACCCAGCAATGCGGACAGCATGCAGCGCTACGATGCTGAAGCTGTGAGCTACAAGATCATAGACAGCCTTGACAAGCGCAAAGGCTTCGTGGCCAAATTGCTGGAGCAGGAAGCTGTATGCTTCGACACCGAAACGAGCGCCCTGAATCCCCACGAAGCTGAATTGGTGGGTATCGCCTTTTCATGGAAGGAGGGCGAGGCCTATTATCTCCCCCTTCCGGAAAAACCCAAAGCTCTGCAACGTATACTCGAAGACCTTGATGGCTTCTTCAGCTCGAAAAAAATTCTCAAGATAGGGCACAACCTCAAATACGACCTCACAGTGCTACACTGGGCGGGAGTAGAGGTGCAAGGCCCCTTCTTTGATACCATGCTTGCCCACTACCTGCTGAAGCCGGAGATGAAGCACAGCATGGACGAACTGGCCGAAACCTACCTGGGCTACAGGCCCATATCGATCGAAAGCCTGATCGGCAAAAAAGGAAAAGGCCAAAAAAGCATGCGCGATCTGCCCGTGGAAGAGGTGGGTCCGTACGCCTGTGAGGATGCTGATATCACCTACAGGCTCTACCTGGGATTTGATAAAATGGTGCAAGAAGAGAAATGGGTGCATGAGCTGCTGCACAAAATAGAATTACCCCTGATGCCGGTGCTGATGAGAATGGAAGCCCATGGAGTGAATCTCGACAAGGAAGCCCTCGCCGAAATATCGAAAAAACTTGGAGATGAGGTAGAAAAACTTGAAAAAGAGATTTATGAAGCCGCCGGGAGAAGTTTCAACATTGGCAGCCCCAAACAACTGGGAGAAATACTCTTTGATGAACTCAAAATCGATGAGAAGCCCAAAAAGACCAAGTCGGGGCAGTATGCCACCAATGAAGAAACCCTGCAGAAGTACGCAGAGCACGAAATCGTAGGCAAGCTGCTGGACTACCGGCAAATCACCAAGCTCAAGAGCACATATGTGGATAGCTTGCCGGAATTGATCAATCCCCGCGACCAACGCATTCACAGCACCTTTATGCAGGCCGTGACGAGCACCGGTCGTCTCAGCAGCCAAAATCCGAATCTGCAAAATATCCCCATACGCACGGAGAGGGGCCGCGAAGTGCGCAAAGCCTTCGTAGCCGCAGATGACGAGCACTGCATTTTCGCCGCTGACTACTCACAAATCGAGCTGCGCATCATGGCTGAGCTAAGCGGTGATGAGGGAATGCTGGAAGCTTTTGAGGCCGGCAAGGACATCCATGCCGCCACAGCTGCCAAAGTATTTGGCGTAAAGCCCGACGAGGTGAGCAGGGAGATGAGGAGCCGCGCCAAGGTAGTCAATTTTGGCATTATATACGGGATCTCTGCATTCGGACTTTCACAGCGCATCGGTATATCGCGAACAGAGGCCGGTGAGATCATCGACAGCTACTTCAAGCAATACCCCAAGGTAAAAGCCTACATGGATCAATGCATCGCCAATGCCCGCGAGCAGGGCTATGTGGAGACCATTGAAAAGCGACGCCGCTACCTGCCCGACATCAACAGCCGCAATGCCACTGTGAGGGGATTTGCCGAAAGGAACGCCATCAACACGCCCATACAGGGCTCGGCAGCAGATATGATCAAGCTGGCGATGATACGGATCGACGATGCCATGCACGCGGCAAAACTGAAATCGAAACTCATCTTGCAGGTGCACGATGAATTGGTATTCGATGCGAGGAAAGAAGAGCTCGAGGAACTGATGAAATTGGTCGAAAAACACATGCGCGAAGCCATGCCCTCCCTGCGCGTGCCCATCAAGGTCGATATGGATACAGGCGCCAACTGGCTGGAAGCGCATTGATCTGGAGGGCGCCGATTTTGGCCGAGTTAAATTGAAACTTTACCCGCCCCATCGCAGTAAAAGCACATCAACAGCGATATGTTGAAGCTTGACGGCGCGCAAACGGGCAGCACGTCGGCCTTTGCTTAAATTTGAGTAAACACATTCACACAACTATGCAGCGATTGTACACACGCATTCTGGCCATTGGCCTCTTCTCGGCAGCCGCCCTAATGATCTCTTGCGGAGAAGCTCCCAAAGGCGATGACGCCATTCGCAATACGGATGAAACGATCACGGAGGATGGAAATGAATTGAACGAAAAAGCGGAACAAGTCAAGCACATCTTCCGCGCCGTGCCTTCGCCCATGGAAATGGCCTCCATGCTCAAAGTTTCAGGTGCCCAATACGATGCCAAGCTGCTCAATGACGTGAGGAATGTAAATTCTTACAACACGGCGAGAAGCCAAGCCCTCAATATTGGGGTGTACGGTGCCAACCTGAGCTACACAAGCGTATTCAATCAAAATCAGGAATCTATCATCTACCTCTCTTGCACGAAGAAGCTCGCCGATAAACTCGGTGTTTCGGCCGCATTTGACGATGAGATCATCGAGCGTCTCGAGACCAATATCGACAACCGCGACTCCTTGTTGAATATCGTATCAGAAACGTATTACCTGCTCGACGCCTACCTGAAGGAAAACATGCGCGATCACGTATCGGCCATGGTAATCGCCGCGGGTTGGGTAGAAGGTCTGTACATCTCTACCACAGTGGCCACCTCGAGTACCTTTCCTTCAGAGGAATTGCTAGCCAGGATAGGCGATCAAAAAATCTCCTTGAAAAACCTTAGGGAACTCGTTGACGCTTACAATGCCGACGGTCAAGTGGATGAGATTGCAGAAGACCTCGCCACTATTCAAAACGTCTTTGACGAATACGTAAGTCTCGATAAGGGCCAAGCCAAAGTAGCCAAAGATAAGGACGGCAGCAACCTGATTGGAGCCCCTATCAGCAGCAGCATCAAGCCTGGTGGCCTAGAAAAAATACACGAAACCGTCAGCGAAATCCGCAGCCGGTACATCAGCTAAAACCCCCGCTATGAAAAGGTATCAACTCGTCCTAACATCAGTCGTATGTAGTCTGCTCTGCATGCAGCTCCATGCCCAGTGCCGCAATTTTGTGCGCAACAACTGCGGCGAGATGATGAACGGATATGTGATCAGCGAGAATTTTAATGCCGCCAAGCTCATGCCCGGCGATGAGGCCGAATTGAAGCTCACCTTTTCGAAAGGCGAAGATTACCGCGTAGCCGTTTGTTCACACAGCGTATTGGGCGATGTTCACTGGCACATCAGCAGCGATGATGCAGTAAGCCTATTTGACAACGAGCAGCACGACGGCACGAATTACTTTGACTTCCGCGTGCCCGGCACCCAGGAACTCACCATCGATGTGAAAGTCTCACCCGACAATCCCAGGCCTGTAAAACCCTCAGCCTGCGTGGCTATCCTTATCGGCAAAAAGGTGGAGCTATAACTGCTTACTCAGCTTCAAGGCTGTACTAGGCTGATTTTCTGATTATTTTTCTCCTCGCCCTTTCCCCGACCCTGTCAAGGACGGAAATCTACATCCTTGCTGGCGGAAGGCAACGGAACTCTATCAGTTTATTTTACAGGCGATAATGGCGCCATTTCTATTTTGCCGAAAGGCCAAACTGCAAAAATGTGGAGAGGAAAATGTCGTTAATGAGTTCAAAATTGCCGTTGACAGGTTTTGAGATAGCGCTCACAGAATGGTCAGATTTGCTCTGGAATGCCGCCTTACATTTGTTTCAGAATCAAAAACAATTGTCAAACTAAAACAAAACACAATGGCATTTAGAGCAGACCTCGAATTGGACGGCAAAGTATACCGCCTGCTGCACTGCAGCTACTCACTACACAGAGATGTAGACCCTACTGGTCGTCCTTCATCAGAAGTAAAAGGCGGAACCATCAATTTTGAAATTGAGTCGACTGAAGACTCCTCACTCTGGGACTTAATGATCGCCCAATTCAAGAATGTAGACGGATTTATCACCTTCAAAAAGCGTGACGAAGACGCCAAGATGAAAGAATTGCGCTTCAAGACCGCTTATGTGATCGACTATGCCGAGAGCTTTGACTCTGTAGGCGGAAATCCGATGACCATACGCTTCACCCTATCGGCGCGTGAGCTCCAGCTTGGAAACGAAGCGCACGAGAACGAATGGCCCGTGTAAAACAACCATTTTCCTAAGGCACCTCAACCCCGGCGCGCAAGCGATCCGGGGTTGTTTTTTTGCCTGCCATGCCAGCACTGAATTCCCACATTTGATTAATCCACCCGATAGCCTGTATCTTTGCAAGCAAAAGAAAAAAACAGGACAGATATGGCATTCAGAGCAGACCTTACACTTGACGGACGCGAGTACCGCTTGCTGCATTGCAGCTACTCCCTACACCGCGATATTGACCCAACAGGCCGCCCATCCTCCGAAGTGAAAGGAGGCACCATCAATGCAGAAATCGAATCGACGGAAGACACCATGCTGTGGGATACACTGATCGCGCAATTCAAAATGGTGGATGGAAAAATCGTATTCAAAAAGCGGGATGAGGAAGCCAAAATGAAGGAATTGGTCTTCGAGCACGCTTACATAATCGACTATGCTGAGAGCTTCAGCGCCACGGGAGGAAATCCCATGACCATCCGCTTCACCATTTCGGCCCGAAGGCTCACCCTTGGCTCAGAGACCCACGAAAACGACTGGCCGGTGTGATGGCAGGCTGCCTCTTGACCAGGGCAGCCAAATCCCCACAGTCTTGCTCATGCATGACCGCAATTTCCTCGCGGCATGCACTTTCGGAAGCAGCAGCGAAGGCCAGACCCTTCGCTTATGAGAGCTCGCTGCTCTTGAGTTTTTGCTTGATATCCCTATCGGTGAAATAGCCCTTGAAGCGCATGTCCTTTTGAAGGAATTCTATATCGACTTCATGGCCTATGGCCAGAGAGAGCTTCTCAAGGGCCTCCTCTGTACTGCCGGAATAGAAGTGGTACATGCTCAGGCCCAGATAGCCATCGGCGCCCGTGATATTGCGCTCTACAGCTCTGCTAAAATGCTGCTGGGCCTCGTCGAGGTACTGCTGCTTGAAGGAAGCCGAAGAGCCTGAGTCCCGAAATTTTTTGAGCGCCAGGAAGCCCTGAAGGGTCGAGTAAATATAGGTGTCCTGAAAATCGGTGGATCGGGCCACAGCCTTTTGCAAATCTGAGTAAGCCAAATCCAGCTCATTGAGCATCATGTGCACACGCGCCCTGTGGGCGTAGTCCATTGGACTCACTTCGCTCTCCGACAGGTTCACCAGTTCATCGAATTCCTTTTTGGCCTTTTTGAAAATGCCAAGTCCCATAAGGGTTTCCGCTTTTACCCGATAGATGGTCGCGGGATCAAAACCGCGTTTTCGCGCATCGTCAAATTGACCAAGTGACTTCTTCTGATAAGAGCGCTTTTCGGCTGCGGCCAGGGTGAGACCTCTCTCATAAAAGCCCTCCCCTTTCTTTGGCTTGAGCTTGATGGTCTTCTTGCAATGGTTCAGCGATTGCTTGGTCTCTCCTTCTTCCCGGTAGCTTTGGCACAGGCGCAATTGAACCCGGTACTCATCTTCCTTAGGAGCGCGCTTGCCGAGGTGGGCGGCGGCTTTTTCATAGTAAACCCGGGCTACCACATATTCCCGCCCTTCCTCGAAGAAAGTTTCGGCCAGCTCAAAATTGGAGTCAAAATCATTGCGCAAAGCAAGCAGCGTATACAGGTTTTCCTTGGAGCGCGCATAGTCACCCCGATCGCGGTAGAGCAAGCCCATCACCTTGGCAGCCTTTGGACTGTTGCCTCTGGATTGGGCCATCGACAGCTCAGCAAAATGCAGGGCCCTGTCGAAGTAGTTGCGCGAATTGCCCATTTCGTAATAGCACTCAGCGGCATCGGCCCACTGCAGATAAAAGGATTTGCGGTGCCCGACCAAGACGAGCATTTTCTCGTATTTCTTGGCCGCCTCCGTGTTTTGACGGGAGGTGCGTCGGTGGTAGAAGGCCTGATCCATGTAGATACCCGCCAGGCTGTCAAGCGCTCCCGAAGCCCTGGCATCGAGCTTGAGCAATTTAAACTGGTCAACTGCCTCCCGGGCTTTTTCGCTTTCATGGCCTTCGCTTTCCAGGTATGCGTATGCCGTAAAGACGGGAATAATGGGCTGATCGCTGATGCCGTCGAGAATTTCCAATTTGGAAATGGCCTCTTTGTACTCTTTGTTGACCAAATCCATCTTTGCGAGTTCAAGCCAGGCAGCGCTGTGGTTGGCATCGTATGACACGGCCTTCGAAAAGTCATCATAGGCCTGTCCCCTTCTATTTGCCCGATAGCGCAATACTCCCCTGCGAAAAAAGTACTTCGGGTTTTGCGGCTCAAAATAGAGCAAGTCATCGAGAAAGGATTCGGCCTTTTCAAGATCGTGCTCGAGGATTTTCACCAACTCCAACTTTGGCAGTGCAAAAGCGGGGTGGCAATTGATGGCCTGGAGAAAATAGGACTCGGGAGGCGCATCCTTTCTGCCCAGGCGAATGATGGAGGTGATTTTGCCCAGCACCATATGGCTCAGGGCAAGTCTTTGCCGCTCTTCTTCGGGCATCTCCCGGCAGTCTATATCCTTTACTTTTTCTGAGAGCTCCTCGTGCAATTGTTTGCGGTAAGTGGCATTGTCGATTTGGCGCTGATAGTCGAGCCAATTGCGGTTTTGGCTTTCGATGCGCGATTCATTCGCCAGCATTTGCCTGGCTTCATCGTAAGCCCGATTATTGAGTCCGCGCCACAGATCCAAAAGGGCTTTCAATGCAGACAGCTGTGCGGCAGCTTCGGGATAGTTGGCGGCGGCTTCGGCCTCCTGCATGCGTGAATGCACGTGCAAGACTTCCTCTGTAAGGCCGTTTTGAATATTGTCCTTCTCGCTCAGCACAAAGGGATGGCTGCGTTGCATTTTTTCTGCTTTGAGAAACTCTTCTGCGGCAGCTTTCATATCACCACGGTTCATGGCCTGCAAGTAGCGGTCGACGGTATTGGAGAAAGAAAGACGCTTGTCTTCCCGTTTTTTCCTCACCACATCGTAGGCCTCCTGAATGGCTTCACTGCTCATCATCTCAAGCTTGTCGTATGAGCTGCCTTCGCGGCGCCATTTCAGGTATTGCTGTGATAGGATCTCGAGCTCTTCGCGCTCCATAAATTCCGGCAGGCGGCTCTCATCGAGGAATGCGATCGATAGGATTTTCACATCAAGGCGGCGTGTGGTCGGGTTGCGGCGTGCCACATACTTGGCCAGGCGGTCTTGAGGCACATCATTGAGGGTGTCTCCCTCGGGGCCGAGCAAATACTGCTGGTAGGCTCCGTACATCTCGTAGGTATATGGGCCCGGATTTTCCGGAAAGGTAAAGCGAAATGTGTTGAGATCGATAAGGATGGATCCAATATCAAAATTGGTTTCAAAGTCGCTGGTGTACTTTGAGACGGTGATAGGGGATCGCCTGCGCAGGGTCGATACCGGAACGTCGTAGCTCAGGTCGCTCTGTACGGTGGCGGAGCCCTCCTCTTCGAACGCGTCGAATATGTAGCGGATCAATTGCTCTTTAACCTCCTCTGAAACATTGCGTTTGAGCCCATTAAGATCATTGCTTATCAGGCCATCTGTCAATTCCTGCGCCGCACCGACCAGGAAGG
>SLDS01000145.1 GCA_007125175.1 Flavobacteriales bacterium | reverse complement strand
GCAGGCTTTGAGAAAAAGGTGATAAACGATGCACTCTCCCTAAAGGCTACCCTTAGGATGGACAAAAACGAGAACTTTGACGCGGTCTTCTCACCAGCTCTTTCCTTTGTATACCAAATCGATGAAGACCAGATTGTGCGCGGAGGGCTTTCGGCAGCGGTGCGCAACCCTACCATGGCCGATCAGTTCCTTTATTACGATATTGGCCGCGCCATTCTCGTGGGCAACCTCAACGGCTTTGACTCACTGGCCACCCTGTCTTCCTTCAATGATGCCCGAAATGCCGGGGCTACATTCGCCTGGGATTTGGTAGACTTCATCGATGTGGATCCCATTCGACCCGAACGGGTGCAGACATTTGAATTGGGCTATCGCGGCAGCTTCGATAACAAATTCTACGTTGATGCTACCTATTTCTACAGCATCTATCAGGATTTTATCGGATTCAACTTTGGTATTGATTTGCCCTACAGTCCAAACAATCCACTGCCTCCCACTTCTGCCCGGGCTTTGCGTGTAGCTGCAAATGCCATCGAAACAGTCACTACCCAAGGACTCTCACTTGGCGCAAATTACTATTTCGCGCGGCAGTTTGCACTGACCACCAATTACAGTTGGAACAAGTTGATCAGCGGAGATGATGACCCCATCATCCCGGCATTCAATACGCCCGAGCATAAGATAAATATTGGCCTGAACGCCCGCGACCTGAATACAGATTTTGGTCTGTTTCGCCTGCGAAGCTGGGGTTTTGGTGTTAATTACCGCTGGGTGGAAGGCTTTGTTTTCGAGGGAAGTCCACAGTTTACAGGCTTTGTACCGTCATACTACATGGTAGATGCTGCGGTCAATGCCCACTTCAAAGAAATCAATACCACTGTGAAGATCGGTGCATCCAACCTCACAAACAATATGATATTCACGGCCTATGGAGGTCCTTTTGTCGGAAGACTTGCTTATATTTCCCTGGTCTATGAATGGCTTAGACGTTGAATTTTCTTTTGCTAATTTTACACACAAATCCCAAACAACTGCACCATGAAAAACTGTTTACCCTATTTACTGGCACTTCTTCTGACGATGCCTGCAGTCCACTCCTTTGGACAAACCCGCTACCTCGAGCAGGTATTCGACGAAATCAACATTGAACAAAATGTTTCTTTTGGTTTCAATGTGGATGCCCTGAGGTCTAACTTTACCGATCAAGCCCAATTTGGAGCCGATATGGCAGCCGTCACCGGCTTCATCAATGACGGTGAAACGCCGCCTCTCAATTATTTCGCCTCAAATTCTGATCTTCCCGCTGAGCAACACACTGCGCTTAAGCTCTTCCCCCTCGAGATGGATATCTACACTCCTGAGGGTGATGAAGAGACCATGCGCCCCACAATTATTTACCTGCACACTGGTAATTTCTTGCCACCCATCATCAATGGTGGTATCACAGGAAGCCGCCTTGACAGCGCCGTCGTAAACAACTGCAAGCGCTGGGCAAGAGCTGGTTATACCGCCGTGGCCCTTAGCTATCGCTTAGGCTGGAATCCCATATCCGAAGATCCGGATGTACGTCGCGGTACGCTGCTTCAAGCTGTATACCGTGCCATCCACGATACCCAAACCGGTGTGCGCTTCCTGAGGATGACAGCAGCTTCTGGGAATCCTCATGGTGTAGACCCTGAGAAGATCGTACTTTACGGACAAGGCTCAGGTGGCTATGTAGCCCAAGCCTACAATACCCTGAATGACTACGGAACAGAAATCGCAGGCCTACCCAAATTCATCAGCGAGGAGGGGCTTCCCTACGTGCTGGAGAGTGTAGATGGCACCATCGATGGTGGTCCGGGATTGATCCGTCTTCCTGACCCATTGCAGGAGGCCGGTATCGACCGCAGCATCAGCATGGCCATCAATGCCGGTGGAGCGCTTGCCGACATTTCCTGGTTGGATCCGGGAGAGGCCCCAATGGTCAGCATTCACTGCATACGCGATCCTTTTGCTCCTTTTGACGAGGGTACCGTGGTAGTGCCCACTACCAATGAAAATGTGGTGGATGTGGCAGGATCCAATGAATTCATTCAAAAAGCTGTTGAGATTGGCAACAACGATGCCTTTAAGGATATTCCGGATGGACAAGATCCTTTCACCGACAGGGCGCGTTCACTCTACGGTCAAACCTTTGACTACATTCTGACTGCTCAGCCGACCATCACTGTGAATCCTACTCCGGAAGGCCTCTTCCCTGTATTGCTGCCTATCAACACCATTGGTGGAAACCGATTCACCAATGAAAGCGGTCCTTGGGACTGGTGGGATTTTAACACCCTGCAAGCTGTTGTAGCGGGAGTAAATAGCGCCTTAGGCCTCACCGGCGACGATGCCTACAATGCCACTGAATATCACGAAAACGGCTTAGCGGGAAATCCCGGCATGGGCCCTGCTAAAGGAAATGCCTTTATCGACACGATCCAAGGCTACGTAAATCCCCGCATCATGTGTGTACTCGATCTACCAGAGGCACAGTGTGGTACCATAAGCACCTTGAACAGCATCGTGGAAAACGCCACACAAGTATTCCCAAATCCGAGCCGAGACGCCCTTACCATTCGCAACAATGAGTACATGATCCGTCGATTGGAAGTGTTTGACATCACCGGACGCATGGTCGCTTCACAAATCGTGAATGCCAATGAATTCCGATTTGAGCGCGGAAGCCTCAAAAATGGTGTCTATCTGATGCAAATCGTTTTTGACGGTGAGCGTGTCACCAAGAAAATCATGCTCAACTAAGCGCTTAGCTTTAAAAAATCACCAAGAGCTGTGAGCCCCTGCCCGATGATAGGCAGGGGCTTTCTTTGTACCTTTGCGCCGTGAAAAGCATCACAGAATCAGAGTCGCTCTACAAGGAGCTCGAAAAGAAGAGCATCTCTCAAATATTGGAGGAGATCAATACAGAAGATCAGCGCGTACCCCTTGCGGTAAAAGCTGTGATACCCGCCGTGGAGGCCTTCGTGGCCGCTGCCGCCAAACGCATGAAAGAAGGCGGCCGACTTTTCTACATCGGGGCGGGTACCAGCGGAAGGCTTGGTGTGGTGGATGCCTCTGAATGCCCACCTACCTTCGGGGTGCCCCATGGGCTTGTGGTCGGAATCATCTCAGGTGGTGACGGAGCCATGCGCAAGGCTGTAGAATTTGCCGAGGATGATCAAAATCAAGGCTGGATGGATTTGCAGGAGCATGAAATAAGTCCCCTGGATAGCCTTGTGGGAATCGCCGCATCAGGCACCACACCCTATGTGATAGGAGCTTTGAAAACTGCGAGGGAGCACGGCATATTAACGGCTTGCATCACCTGCAATCCCGGGGCTCCTGTAAGCCAGCACAGCGATGTGGCCATCGAAGTAGATGTAGGGCCCGAGTACCTCACCGGAAGTACCAGAATGAAAGCCGGAACAGCACAAAAGTTGATTCTCAACATGATCTCCACCTCCTTGATGATTCAGCTGGGAAGGGTTAAGGGGAATCGCATGGTCGACATGCAGCTCAGCAACAATAAACTTGTGGATCGCGGAACCAGAATGGTGATGGAAGAACTCCAGGTAAGCTACGATCAAGCCAATGCCTTGCTGCTCAAGCATGGCAGTGTGAGAAAGGCCATTGATGGACATCGAGAGGAAAAGACCTCCCAGTAAAACATGCATCTGCTTGAACCATATTACGGATGGCGCGGCCACTATACCGCCGAAGAGGATTCACGCTCTCCTTTTTACGGAAGGGAATACAGCGAATTCGAATTTACAAACCATCTCTACGACCACTGCATCCACCCACAATGGGACAGCTTCGGCTCGCCAAGTCTCTACATGAAAATCCTCTATGCCGACTACGCGCAGGGATATGTCATACTGGAATTCATGGGCGAATGGAACGATTGCCTGCACAATGATATCATGTTCCTGAAACGGGAAATCATCGAGCACTTGATGGCCGCAGGGCTCAACAAATACCTCATCATCGGCGAAAATGTGCTCAACTTTCACTATTCGGATGATTGCTACTACGAGGAGTGGTTTGAGGAGCTGAACGAATGCGAGGGCTGGATCGCCGCACTAAACTTCCCCGAGCATGTAGTGCAGCAATGGTCCGAAGCCAACATCGACAGTTATATGGTAATCGGTGGCCGTCTCAAGGAGGTGGCCTGGAGGAGCCTCAAGCCCGAAATCCTTTGCCGAAAGGTAGAACAATACGTACAAAAACGCCTGCCCGTCTAGGAATCAAGCCCGCGCAATAAGGGTACGATATGCTTGTCGACCGGAAAGGTGAAGTCGGCCTCGCTTAAGGCTGTCAGTTGCTTCCATGTCAATACTTGCCCGGAATCGCCGAGCGCTTGGAGCTCTGGCAAATCCGAGGGCCCTTCAGGATTACCCGCCGCCCAGTGCACCCTAAAATACACGGAGATAAGTTGCACCTCAGGATTAAAAGCCGAAGCGATAAAAAAGTCTGTGGTGTAGATGTGCTCCCCCACCCGCACTTCGATGCCGAGCTCTTCCATAAATTCCCGGTGCAATGCCTCGCGCATGCCTTCGCCAAATTCCAGGCCTCCTCCGGGCAATTTTGTAAATGAAAGTCCTTGGTAGTGCTCATGGCTCACCAAGATATGCGCATTGGAAATTAGGGCTCCGTACACCCTCACATTGAATGGGTAAGTCATATGTTCTTTTTAGTCGCCCTCACCATTTCACGTTTGCCTGGCGGTCCGGGCAGCTTCTCAACCTCGAAACCCGATGCGAGCATTCGCCGCCTCACCTCACCTTTGGAGGCGTATGTGAGGAGCATCCCTCCCCAATCGAGCATGCGAAAACACTTATCAAATACTTCCTGCTGCCACATTTCCTCCTGTGCCCTAAATCCAAAGGCATCAAAGTAAATCAGATCGTATGAATTCG
The DNA here is from genome assembly GCA_007125175.1 of Flavobacteriales bacterium. Classification (GTDB taxonomy): domain Bacteria; phylum Bacteroidota; class Bacteroidia; order Flavobacteriales_D; family Cryomorphaceae; genus T3Sed10-241. The sequence goes on along the minus strand of SLDS01000145.1, from coordinate 7,447 downwards.
GCTTGGGATTCCAAGAAAGAAAGTTTTCCTGGAACTTATACAGATGAAAGGCCGGAGCAAGTTCATGCCATTGCGACCACGGCGCCTTGTGTATGCTTTCGAAACGCATTTTGGCATCCGAGGCAATGAGATGGTCGCAATAATTGAGTCGCATACATTTTTCTAAATCAACCGGGTACAATTCTATACTCGTATACTCGATTCGCTGCTGCAAATCGGGAGCCGCCAAAGCTGTGACGAGCACATTGAGCCCTGTACCGAAGCCCAACTCGAAGATGCGGATGCGGTCTATTCCCGATTTGGCCTGCGCCAAAAGCCCATTACCCACGTAGACATGCAATGCCTCGCGCACCGAACTGTGAAAAGAATGGTAGTGCTCCTCAAGTGCAGGTATGAAGAGGGTATGGCTACCGTCTCCGGTTTTCACCAACTCAGGTTGGTATTTATCCTCTGCATTTAGCATTTTCATATTGATCGAAAATTGAATTTCACAGTTTTGCGATGTTTTTATTATTTTGCAAAAAACGATTTTTTATGTCCAAATGTACGAGCTTGAGTCTGCTTTGCATGGCTCCTCTGTTTCTTTTTGCACAAGAGTGGGTCGATCTCAAGGAGAGATATGACGTGCCATTTACGGAAGTGAAGGCAGCCTTTGATGCCCACTGGGGAGATGCACCCTACGAACGCGGAAAGGGCTACAAGCAATACAAGCGCTGGGAGGACTTTATGGAGCCGCGCACCTACCCACACGGTGAACGCATCAGCGGTCGGGTGCTGCTGGAGGCCCTGAAGCAAAAAGCGCAAGTGGCGCAAAGCTCAAGCAAATCTGACAACACTTGGGAAAGCGTAGGGCCAACCGAGTGGCAAAGCAGTGCTTGGAATCCAGGGTTGGGAAGGGTCAATGCCGTAGCCGTAGACCCTCAGGATGAGAACCGTGTGTTCGTAGGTACGCCTGCAGGAGGTATATGGCGCAGTACGGATGGCGGCTTGACCTGGGAGCCCCTCGGTGACGACTTCACGGCCATTGGGGTGTCGGGCATTGCCATACATCCCACCAATCCCGATCGCATCTATATCGCCACAGGTGATGGTAATTCCAGCGATACCTACAGCATAGGTGTACTGAAAAGTGAAGATGGAGGCGATAGCTGGCAGGTGACAGGCCTGGTACACGAGGTACAGGAAAACATTCGCTGCCGCAAAATAATCATCGACCCCGAAGACCACAACAAACTCTTCGTAGCTACCACCCACGGCCTATTCGTATCGCACAATGGCGGAGATTACTGGGAGCAAGTCATCAGTGACAATGTGCGCGATGTAGAAATCTGCCCGGACGATAGCGAGATCGTATACGCCTCGAGCACGCGCGTATACCGCTCGACAAATGGCGGAAGCAACTTCTCCCAAGTGAGTGATGGAACTCCCCCTCAAAATGAAGTAAACCGCATAGAGATGTCGGTAAGTCCATCAGAGCCCTGGGTCGTTTATCTCGTCGCTGGCTCTCAGGCAAATAGCGGCTTTTACGGCTTTTACAGAAGTGAAGACTACGGGCAAAGCTTTGAGCTGATGAGCAATACGCCCAATATCCTCACATGGTCAGAAACAGGCAGCGGAGAAGGAGGCCAAAGTTGGTATGACCTTGCCATCGCAACTTCGCCCACTGATGCCTCCATCACACTGGTTGGGGGTATCAATGTATGGCGCACAAATAATGGTGGCAGCAGCTGGAACATACGTTCCCACTGGGTTTGGCCTTCGAGTATTGGCTATACACACGCCGATATCCACACACTCGAGTATTTTGGAAATACCCTGTGGTGTGGCAGCGATGGTGGCATATTCAAATCCAATGACAATGGAAATACCTGGATAGACCTCAGCGATGGCTTGCAGATCACCCAGTATTATCGCATCGCAGTTTCGCAGCAAAATCCCAACAAGGTGCTCAGTGCCTCGCAGGACAATGGCACCAACATATTCCTGCCCAGTGGCACCTACCTGCACCTGCTGGGCGGTGATGGCAATGGGGCCGACATCGACTACAGCAATGACAATATCATGTACGCGGCCTATCCCGGTGGCTCCTTTCAGCGTTCCACCAATGGCGGCTTCAATTTTTCGGGTTATACCCAAGGCATTGATGAAAATGGTGCCTGGGTTACTCCCTTCCAACTGCACCCCACAGTGCCCAGCACCACCTACGCTGCTTATCAAAACGTTTGGCGGAGGGACAATGCATGGGAAGATTGGTACAAGATCAGCAACTTCCCATTCAACACCACCTTGAGAAGCATGCGTGTGGCAGCATCCAATCCCGATTACGTCTACACTTCCACCTTTAGCACCCTCATGAAAACCGACAATGGTGGGGATACCTGGACGCAAATCAGTGCCCCCCTTCCCAATCTATTCATCTCCGACATCGAAGTGGATCCTGAAAACCCCGAACGCATTTGGGTGTGCTTCAGCGGATATGAAGCCGGAGAAAAAATCTACTTTTCACCGGATGGTGGGGCAAGCTGGACAAACCAAAGCGGCAACCTACCCAATATACCGGTCAATTGCCTGGCCTACCAAGTGGGCACCAATGATGGCATATATGCAGGTACCGACGTAGGACTGTACTTCAAAGATGCAGATCAGATCAACTGGTCGGACTTCAACGAGGGACTGCCCAATGTTATCATCAACCAATTGATTCTGCATTATCCCAGTGGACAAATATTTGCGGGAACCTATGGGCGAGGCCTGTGGAAAAACCAATTGTTCGACTCGGGTTCAGCACTGCCCATAGCCAACTTTACCGAAGATAAACGCAGCTTTTGTGCCGGTGATTCCGTGCAATTTCAAAACCTCTCCCTCAATATCGGAGCGGAGGTGCTGTGGGAATTCGAAGGAGGAGAACCCGCATTCTCAAGCGATCTTGCTCCCCTTGTGCATTACAATGAGCCAGGGGCTTACGATGTGAAACTCACCATTGGGAATGACAATGGTGAAGACATGCTCGTCAAAGAGAGCCACATCCATGTAATTGATACCATTGGCGTGGGGGCGCCCATCTTTGAAGGATTCGAGGAATTGACCACACTCGAGGAAGGAGCTTGGTATCCACAATCCAATCCCGGAGAGACAGGCTGGCAAATCACCAATGAAGCCGCTTTTGAGGGCAACTCCTCGGTATTCATTGAAAACTTCACCGGTCCAAGTGGACGGGACTATTTCTTGCGCAGCCGCAGCTACGATCTCTCTGAACTCGATACGGCGGTGGTTTCCATGCGTGTGGCTTACGCACCCAGCACCTCTCAGCAAACCGAACGCTTGAGAATCAGCATCAGCAATGACTGTGGTGAAAGCTGGACCCCGAAAACCATGATCACCTCACAGACTACCTTGCCCACGGCACCGCCCTCAGGCGAATACTTCGTTCCCCAACACAACCAATGGCAGTTCATCATGCTCACCAATATTCTTCCCGAAGAGCGCACAAGCGACTTCAGGTTACAAATCCATTTTGGCTCGGCAGGTGGCAATAACATTTATGTGGACAACATCAACATCGGTTCCGACCTGAGCGTAGACACCGAAACGAGCAAAGATCTCATTCCAGGACTGCGCATGTACCCCAATCCCGCCAATGATTTCACCCAGCTCGAATGGGAGGCACAAGGAAGTGATCCTATTGAGCTGCGCATATTTGACAGCACGGGCAGGCTGATCATACAGGAACAACACGGCTCACAGGGAAGTGGCGTGCAAAATGTGCGTATCAACACGCAGCAGCTCTCGCAGGGAGTCTACATCTGCCAGGTAAAGGCGGCCAATGGACTGCAGAGCCTTCCCCTGATCATTCAATAATTTTGAATTCTGTGCGCCGGTTTTCCTGTCGACCAATCTCGGTACTATTGTCGGCAATGGCTTGGCTCTTGCCATAGCCCTTGTAGATGAGTCGTTCCCGAGGGGCACCTTGCTGAACCAAGTAATCGACAACAGCTTTTGCCCGGTTTTCAGAAAGCTCCTGATTGTAGGCATCGCCCCCAACATTATCTGTGTGACCGGATATTTCGAGTTTGATTTGCGGATTGTCAAGGATAAGCTGTAGCAAGCGCTCTAGCTCAGCCTCAGATTCCTTTCGTATCGAGAAGGCATTGTAATCGAAGAAAATGTTCCTGAGGACTACACTCTCCCCTATCTTGATGGGATTCATGCGAATGGCCTTGAAGTACTCCCGATACTGTGCGGTATCGGGTATATCAAAATGCATGGAATTGAACAGGTATCGATCGGCAGTGGTGTGCAGGGCATAGTTGTAGCCTGCCGGAAGCATCACGAGATATGCTCCGCTCTCTTTATCGCTGTGAAAGGTGGCCAGTACCGCCGAAGTCCCATTGTCGATGAGATCGATTGAAGCCTCCAGGGGTGCTCCGCTCTTATCGTCCACTACCACACCCTTCAGCAATATCATCTTGCTGGTGCGGATTTCCACTTCGGGCTCCAAGCTGAGCTCGGGCACCCTATCATCAGAGGCGAGTAGAAGCTGCTCCTCCACCTGGAGCACAGGCTCTTTTTCCGGCCCGAGAAAGGTGATGCGGTAGATGTCCTTATCGCCAAATCCCTCTTCGCGGATGGAGGAGTAATAAGCCGTACGTCCATCGGCGGCCACCACGAAAAATACATCGTCGTCGGGCGTATTGATGGGATGACCGATATTGACAGGTTGCTGCCACACGCCATCCACCTTCTCGGTGTAGAAAATATCATTGCCGCCCATGCTATTGTGCCCTTTGGAGGAGAAATACAAGGTACGCCCATCGGGATGCAAGTACACACCGTCCTCATCATACGGTGTATTGACTGTAGGCCCGAGGTTTTCTGCAGGGCCCCAATCTTCCCGAGTAGCATCCCAAGAGCTTAGGTAGATATCCTTGCCACCCTGACCTCCTTCCCTGTCGCTGATGAAGTAGAGCTCCTTGCCATTGTAGGAAAGTGCCGCTGACGTTTCGTGGGCCTTGCTGTTGATGTTTTTGCCCAGAGGCTTGGGCTTGGTCCAATCACCGGCCACGAATTGCGAAGCGTATATGTCGCCATTGCCTTTGTTGCTTCCGCGAAATACAAATAGCGTCCTGCCATCGGGCGAGAGCCCACTGCTGGCATCGTGACCTGAGGTATTGATTGGCTCACCAATGTTTTGCAATGGCGACCAAACCCCCTCCCTGCTCCTACTGAAATAGATGTCCTCAAAGGGCAACTGATCCGACTCATCCAAAAGCCCCCCGACGGCATCTTCCCGGCGCGCAGTGACGATGAGCAGGCTCTCGTCGGTGGAGATCAGCGGGGCGTACTCTGGAGCAGATGAGTTGACAGCCGGCCCCAGATTGTCGATCCACACCCGCTCCATCTTCTCGCTCAGCACCATACCATTTCGCACTTCGTTGATATACTTTTCCACACGGCTTATGGCTTCTCCATCTATGCGCCGGCCCGATTTGAGCATGGACAGGTGAGCTGTGTAAGCCTGCAAGGCCTCCTCCCATCGCGAGTTGAGGTGGTATCCCCTCCCCAAAATCAGTTGGATTTGCTCCGGCGCATATTGCGGCGATAACTCATAGGAGCGAATGGCGTAGCCAAGTGAGCGCTGTTTGTATGGAGAAAAGAGATAAGAAGTCGCGAGCTTGAAGTTGAGCTCGGCATTGTTGGGGTTGAACGCGTGCGCACTTTCGTAAAAGGGGATGGCGAGGTTCCAATAGGCTTCGACACCCATATCATAAATGCGGTCGCCTTCTTTGATGGCCGATTTTGCATCCTTCAGCTCTGCCTTACGGTTTGGAAAGTAAGCCTTGTCAAAGGGTACATCCTCGCTTCCTCCTTGTGCCGCTACTTGCAAATGAAGCAGAAGTGAGACAAGGATAGAGACAAATATTGCGGGCAATCCTTTCATCATCTCATTAGTATTTGCAAGCTGCTGCCAGATATCTGTTGGCCTGATTCATATCGAGTTCTGCTGCTTTTTTCCAATCTTCGCAAGCGCCTACCATGTCGCGTATCATTTCGCGCGCTATACCCCGGTTGAGGTAGGCCGGGCCATAATCTTTCTGCAGCTGTATGGCCTTACCGGCGCTTTTTACGGCCTCATCGTAGCGCTCTTGCTTGATCAGCGATGCCGCCAGGTTGTTATGGGCAAAGGCGTATTTTTCATCCTTCATCAGGGCCTCGCGAAAGTCGCGTTCGGCCTCGAGGTAATTTTCCTGCTGGAAATGGATTTGGCCCCTGCTATTGAGCACCACTGCATTATTCGGCTCGAGTTTCACCGCCTGATTGAGCATGGAAAGGGCCTCTGCGTAGCGTTCTTTTTTGCGGTAAGCGGCACCCAGATTGGCGAAAGCCCTACCTATCGATGGGTCGAGGGCAATGGCCCGCTCATAATCCCCGATGGCCTTGTCGATACGTCCCAAAGCCATGAGGGTGCCCGCCCTGTCGTGCAAGCTGCCCGCATGATCGGGCCTAAAGCGCAGTGATCGGTTGTAGTCGTCAAGGGCCTCTTCGTGCCTTCCTGCCTGATAGAGCAGCTCAGCGCGGTACTGAGCAGCCTCGGCCGCAGAAGCTCCCCTATCTATGGCTTCCTGATAGCAGTCGATGGCCCTGCTGCGATGATCGAGAAGGTGATGGGCCCGCGCCCGCAGGAAGTAGGCATCCGACTTCGGCTCATCACTCAGCAGCAGGTAGCGGTCGTAATCGGCGGTGGCACGGTGGTAGCTCCCCGCCTCTATGTGGGCAGCGGCACGGTTGTAGTACGCTTTCGCAAAATCGGGCTCCATGGCCAATACCTCCGAAAAAGTAGCAATGGCATCCTGAACTTGATACTTGCGAAATTCGGCCAAGCCCCGGTTGTAGAGAGAAAGGGCCTGCGCTGAGGCTCCGGATTCCTGATAGGCCCGATCCAGGCTATCGGGCGAGAGGTCAACCCGTACCGTATCTATCTGAGCAAAAAGTGACAGAAAGCAGAGCAGGGCAATGAGGGTGCTAATGAGCGTGCGCATAAGGAATCTCTATTGCCATACAAGGTAAGGGCTATGTCGGGTCGGATTGGCCCAGCATTGAGGACTTATTCAAGGCAGCGCGTGGAAAAATGTACCTTTGCGGCAAAATCCAAATCATGGCCAAAAAATCACCCTTCAGCAAAGCCTCCCTCGAATTTCTGGAAAAGTACATCAACAATGCCTCCCCTACGGGATTTGAATCTCTGGGACAGGAAGCCTGGCTGAAGTACATCAAGCCTTTCATTGACAACTATGAAGTAGACACTTACGGATCAGTGGCGGCTGTGATCAATCCGGGTCAGGATTACAAAGTGGTGATTGAGGCCCACGCCGATGAGATCAGCTGGTTTGTGAATTACATCACCGACAAGGGATTTATCTACCTGCGCCGCAATGGAGGTTCCGATCAT
>SLDS01000083.1 GCA_007125175.1 Flavobacteriales bacterium | reverse complement strand
GTATACGATAAGGATACCCAAATGCCTGTACCCGAGGCTACGGTAAAAGTGGTGGGCAGCGATGGCTCGAGCTTTGAGTCCTCTACGGATGGCTCCGGTGCCTTCACCTTCGAAAAGAAAGGCGAAGAGCGCTACATCAATCCCGAGACCAATTACTCCATTGAAGTGTCAAAGCCCGAGTACCTCGTGGCCAAAGATCAGATCAGCACCGTTGGGCTCAATGAGTCTACCACCTTCCTGAAGGAGTACTTCATTACCTTCACCGCACCTGACAAGGCCATCGAATTCCCGGAAGTGCGCTATGCATACAACCGGGCAGAGCTGCAGGTGAATGAGGATGTGAATTCCAAAGACTCCCTCGACTTCCTGTACAATACCTTGGTGGACAACCCGACCATCATCATCGAGCTACAGGCACATACAGATACCCGAGGTGGTGATAGCTACAACTTAGACCTCAGCCAGCGACGTGCACAGAGCTGTGTGGACTACCTGATTTCAAAGGGGGTTCCAAGGGAGCGTATGGTGGCAAAGGGCTATGGAAAGCGCAAGCCGCGCATCTCCGATCAGCAGATTGCTGCCATGGCTTCGGAAGAAGAGCGGGAGGCCGCCCACCAAAAGAACAGAAGGACAGAGTTTTCGGTACTTAGCTTCGACTATGTGCCCGAAGATCCGACTGACAATTAGACAAGATACATATGCGAAAGCATCTCCACCCGAATGGTGGGGATGCTTTTTCTTTTTTTCCAGGCTGGAAAGGCTTTTCGCTTCGAGGGGGCGAGGCTATATGACAATTAACACAAGCAAGCATACATGACCGAAGAACAGAGGTACCAGGCAAGAGGGGTGAGCGCCGGCAAAGAAGAGGTGCATGCAGCCATCCGCGGTATTGACAAGGGTTTGTATCCCAAGGCTTTTTGCAAAATTGTGCCCGATTACCTCACGGGTAGCGAGGAGCACTGCATTGCCATGCATGCCGATGGTGCAGGGACCAAATCCTCCCTGGCTTATGCCTACTGGCGCGAAACAGGTGACCTCGAGGTCTGGAAGGGTATCGCTCAAGATGCCCTTGTGATGAACCTCGACGACTTGCTTTGTGTGGGCATCACCGATGGTATTTTGATGAGCTCTACCATTGGCCGCAATAAGAACAAGGTGCCCGGTGAAGTCATTGCCGCCATCATTCAAGGGACAGAAGAACTGCTCGCGGAATTGCGTTCACACGGAATAGGCATTCAGAGCACCGGTGGCGAAACAGCCGATGTGGGCGATCTGGTGCGAAGCATCATCGTCGATAGTACGGTCACCGCCCGCATTCGCCGCGATGAGCTTATCGACAATGGCAGGATAGCAGCCGGACAGGTCATCGTAGGCCTCGCCTCATATGGTCAAGCTACTTACGAAAGGGTGTACAACAGCGGCATGGGCAGCAATGGGCTAACATCGGCCCGGCACGATCTCTTTGGCCGACAGGTGAGAGAGAAATATCCCGAAAGCTACGATCCGGCTATGCCTGTACATCTGGCTTATAGTGGTCCCTTTGGGCTTTGCCAGGAGGTAGAGGGTATGCCCCTCGATATGGGCAGAATGGTGCTCTCACCCACCCGCACCTATGCACCCCTGATGAAGCGTGTCCTCGAGGCTTTTCGCCCGCATATTGGCGGCATTGTGCACTGCAGCGGTGGTGGACAAACCAAGGTGCTTCACTTCATCGAGGATGCCCACGTAATCAAGGATGATCTTCTGCCTATTCCGCCGCTCTTTGAATGCATACAGCAAGTCTCATCCACACCTTGGAAGGAGATGTACAAGGTCTTCAACATGGGGCATCGCATGGAGATATACACCGATGCGGGCACTGCTACGCGCATCCTTGATATGGCGGCCGTGTTTCACATTGAGGCCAAAATCATCGGTAGGGTAGAAGCAGCCCAAGGCAAGCGAGTCAGCATTACAGGTCCCGAAGGGCAATACACATACACGGCCTAAGCATGGATCAAAACGAAATACTGCAACGCCTCGCTGTGCTCAAGGATCACTACAATGAGATCGCCAAGCAATTGGTCGATCCGGAGGTGATTGGCGATATGAAGCGCTACGTAAAGCTCAATAAGGAGTACAAAGATCTGGAACCGGTAGCCGGAGCCTACGATGAGTACAAGCTTATCTGCGAAAACCTGAGCAATGCGCGCGACATGATGCGCAATGAGTCAGAAGCTGAGTTTCGAGAGATGGCGCGTCAGGAAGTTCAGGATCTGGAAGCGCGTCAGGAAGCACTCGAGAAAGAAATCAAAGTCATGCTCTTGCCCAAGGAGCCCGAAGACGCCAAGAATGCCATCGTAGAAATTCGTGCCGGCACAGGTGGCGATGAAGCCTGCCTCTTTGCCGGTGACCTCTTTCGCATGTACAGCCGCTATATAGAGTCGCAAGGCTGGAAGCTCGAATTGCTCGATACGCACCACGGCACATCGGGGGGCTTCAAGGAGATTATCTTCAATGTGGAGGGGCAGGATGTATACGGTACGCTGAAGTATGAGGCCGGTGTGCACCGTGTGCAGCGCGTACCGCAAACTGAAACCCAGGGCCGTGTCCACACCTCGGCTGCCACTGTGATGGTGCTGCCGGAGGCCGAGGAATTCGATGTGGAAATCAAAGAATCCGATATTCGGGTGGACAGCTATTGCGCCTCCGGGCCGGGCGGGCAATCGGTCAATACGACCTATTCGGCCATTCGCCTTACACACATTCCTACGGGTATAGTGGCCCAATGCCAGGATCAAAAATCCAAGTTGAAAAACCACGATAAAGCCCTCTCGGTATTGCGCACACGCATTTACGAGCAAGAGCTCGAAAAGAAACTCGCCGAAGATCAGCAGCGCCGCAAGTCCATGGTATCCTCCGGCGATCGCTCTGCCAAAATCCGTACCTACAACTTCCCGCAAGGGAGGCTCACTGATCACCGTATCAATCTCACGCTCTACAACCTGCAGAACATCCTCGATGGAGATGTAGGCGAGGTGATCGAAGCGCTCCGCATGGCCGATAATGCTGAGAAGATGAAGGAAAGCACACTCTAATAAATCCTCAGACCTGTGAACAGAAAGGATCTGATTGCCACCATTCGCGCTAAAGCAAGTATGCTCTGTGTGGGCCTGGACCCCGATCTGCAAAAGCTGCCGGAGGGCATCAGCCGCGATGCAGCAGGTATACTGGAATTCAACAAGGCCATCATCGATGCAACGCGCGAGTATGCAGTGGCCTACAAGCCCAACTTGGCTTTTTACGAGGCGCTTGGCCCGAAAGGCTGGGATGTGCTCGCGCGCAGCCTCGAGTACATTGGCCCGAATCATTTTACCATTGCAGATGCCAAGCGCGGCGATATCGGCAATACCTCCCGCATGTATGCCTCGGCCTTTTTCGAGCAGCTCGACTTCGATTCCCTTACTGTGGCTCCCTATATGGGAGCTGACTCTGTGCAGCCTTTCTTGAGCTTTCGCGAAAAATGGGTCGTGCTTCTTGCTCTCACATCCAATCCGGGGGCGGGCGATTTTCAATTGCTGGAAATGGCTGATGAGGGCGAAGGGCAATTCCTATACGAGAAGGTGCTCTTGAGGGCCTGCGAATGGGGAAGTCCTGAGAACACCATGTTTGTGGTGGGGGCCACCCGACCTGAATTGCTTTCGCGCATACGTCGGCTCGTACCGGATCATTTTCTGCTGGTACCCGGTGTAGGGGCCCAGGGCGGGAGCCTTTCCGAGGTGTGCGAATACGGCCTCAACCGCGATGTAGGCCTGCTTGTGAATGCTTCTCGTTCCATTTGCTACGCTTCTGCAAAAGGCGATTTTGCGGAAGCTGCCCGGAAAAGTGCACGGCATATGGCTTTTGAAATGAAAGAGATACTCCAGAAAAAATCCTTACTTTAGTTCAAAGCTTCGGCGGTGAACGAGGATTTTTTGCAATATCTATGGCGCTTTCAACGCTTCCGTACCGGGGGCTTGCATACCACCTGTGGGCAGGAGATAGTTGTGATCAAGCCCGGAATGCACAATAGCGATGCCGGTCCCGATTTTCTCGATGCACGGCTCTCCATCGGAGGCACCCTTTGGGCTGGCAATGTGGAGGTTCATGTGCGAGCCTCCGATTGGATGAAGCACAAGCACCATCTCGACAAAGCCTATGACAATGTGATCCTTCACGTGGTGTATCACGCCGACGAGGCCATACGCAATGGTGAGGGGCAGACCATTCCCGCCCTGAATCTTCAGGGCCTTTTTGACTATCAAGCCTGGCGCAACTACCGCACCTGGCTCAAGCAAGACGGATTTATAGCTTGTGAAGGGATGATAGCTGATGTACCCGACTTGGTAAAGGCGGCTGCCGTGGAGGCTTCGGCTATATCGCGGCTACAAGATAAGTCGGCCAATTGTCTCGACCACCTGCGGCAGAGCAAGGGAAATGTCGAGGAGGTTTTTTACAGACTTTTATGTCGCTCTATGGGGCTAAAGGTCAATGCGATGCCCATGGAGCAATTGGCTCTGAGCACACCGCTCTCCCTACTGCGCAAGTGCGGTCAGGATGAGATGGATCTGCAGGCCCTCCTCTTGGGGCAAGCCGGATTCCTGAGCGCTGATGAAGCTCCAAGAGATTCTGACTTCGTGAGCGAACTACAGGAGCGCTATGCCTTTTTCGTCCGTAAGTATCAAGTTCGGCCCATGCCATCCTCGGCCTGGAAGCTTTTCAGGTTGCGGCCCCAAAATTTTCCACAGCTGCGCTTGGCACAATTGGCACGCTTTTATTCAGAGCGCAAGGCTGTTGTGCAGTATTTGCTCGATGCTTCCAATCTCGATGCTATCAGAAAAATTTTTTCCCTCAAACTCGATCATCCTTTTTGGCGTAAGCACTATACGCTGAAGCATGAAAGCCCAGAAAAAACCAAGGCCTTGGGCAAGAATGCTGTGGATCTCATAATCATCAATGCGGTGATTCCATTTCTCTTTGCGCTGAGCAGGTACAATGAGTCGGAGGAAACCAGGGAAAAAGCCCTTGGCCTTTTGGAGGAATTGCCCCCGGAAAATAATCGTATTATTCGGGGATATAAAGAGTTGGGATTTTCGGTGAAAAGTGGATTTGACAGCCAAGGATTGATTCATCTCAAGAAGTTTGCTTGTGATTCCAAAAAATGTCTAACTTGTAAGGTCGGAACTCATATACTTAATCGCGATGTTGCCTAAGAAGAACTTTGTCTATAATTTTGCTGAAAAGCAAGCCTTTGGAGTGTGTAGCTGGTGGGGAGACAAGCTCGGAATATCATCTTCACGCATTCGGGTGTACTTCATTTATATCTCGGTACTCACCTTGGGCTCACCACTGATTCCCTATCTTTTCATGGCTTTCTGGCTCGAGCATCGCTCCCTTTTTCAATCACGTAAGAAGCCTACCGTGTGGGACTTGTGATGCCTCGATTGCATCATGTATTTTGAGTAATCAATCGAAATGCTTTCTTTAGCAGCTCGGTAGTCATGCCGATTACCTTTAAAATGCGACTCACATGCCAATACGCAAGTTAGGCTTCCTGCTCTCAGCTTGTTTTCTTTTCGGTTCTTCTCTCTTTGCACAGCTTGAGGCTGAACTTATTATATCCAATGATAGCGAATTGATAAACGATGGGCGGGCCGAAGTGCGCGTGATCAGTGGTACTCCTCCCTACCGCTACAAATGGAACCGGCAGAGCACCCCCCTCAACAGCAAGATGAGCAGTGGACTCACCGAGGGGGTGACCTTTAAGGTATTGGTCACCGATGCCGCAGGTGACAGTTTATTGCTCCAGGGTCAGGTTCCCGTGAGCTCCACCGAGGAGCGCATCAATTCCGTTTTTTTGCCCTTGGTGGATGCCATGGCCACCTTTCTTTTTTGGGATCCTTTCGAGGCTGTTGGGATATATGACCCTGTGGTATACGCCGATGAACGGCGCATTGCTACAGTTGATCCCCGATCCACTTCATTGCAAAGGGTCATCCTGATGCGCTGGTATGCAGAGAATGGGGCAGAGGTGGAGAAAGGACAAAAGCTCGCTTTGATCAAGCGCAATATCGATGATACCCTGAGCCTTTATGCTGCTGAGGCTGGGCGATTGGAGCACTGGAGCATGCCGGGAGAATTGGTTTTCAATGCCGATGATTCGGAAATGCTGGCCAGCCCCAATACGGGTATGATAGGTCGGATAGTCTTTGATAGCCCAAGGCCTGTTCTCCACCCGAATGGCGATCCACAGCAAAAGGGAATTCCATTTATCGTGGTATGGCTGGTTTTGGGGGCTCTCTTCTTTACTTTTCGCATGGGTTTCATCAACTTTTTTGGCGTCAAGCAGGCCCTATTGCTCGTGCGAGGCGTCTTTGACAATCCCAATCACAAGGGAGAAGTTTCCCATTTTCAGGCACTCACCACCGCGCTGTCGGCCACAGTGGGATTGGGAAATATTGCAGGTGTGGCGATCGCCATTGTGATTGGTGGCCCCGGCGCCACTTTATGGATTATTATCGCCGGCTTGCTGGGCATGGCCAGCAAATTCACTGAGTGTACCCTGGGTGTGAAGTACCGCCGTATTAATGAATCCGGAGAGGTATCGGGAGGCCCCATGTACTACCTGAGCGAAGGCCTTGCCAAGCGCAATATGAAAGGTTTGGGTAAGGTACTCGCGGTGCTCTTTGCCATCCTCTGTGTGGGTGGCTCTTTTGGGGGAGGCAATATGTTTCAGGCCAATCAGGCTTATGTGCAGGTGGCATCCAAGGTCGATATTTTTCAGAATAATGGAGCCCTTTTTGGCGTCATTCTCGCCATATTGGTGGGTTTGGTGATCCTCGGAGGTATTAAGAGCATTGCCCGCGTCACCGATAAGATTGTTCCTGTGATGGTGGGCGTCTATGTGGGTTTTGCCATACTCATCATATTGATGAACATCGGTAATATAGGGGCAGCCTTCCAGGGCATTTGGAGTGGGGCTTTCTCACCCTCGGCCCTCAAAGGTGGGGTGATTGGTGTCTTGATAGTCGGCTTTCAGCGGGCTGCTTTTTCCAATGAGGCCGGGGTGGGCTCAGCCAGTATTGCCCACTCCGCATCCCGCACCAAGTATCCCGTGAGTGAAGGCTTGGTGGCTTTGCTCGAGCCATTTGTGGACACGGTGCTGGTGTGCACCATGACAGCCTTGGTGCTGATTTTTACCGGCTTTGCCGAAACCCCCGGCGGATTGAATGGATCGGAGCTCACTTCGGCAGCCTTCAGCAGTGTATTTGCATGGTTTGATTGGGTGCTGCTCGTGGCCATCGTCCTCTTTGCATTCTCCACCATGATTTCATGGTCGTATTATGGCCTAAAGGCCTGGGCCTATCTCTTCGGGGCTTCGAAGAAATCCACTGTGGCTTACAAAGCCATCTTTCTCTCATTTGTAGTAGTGGGCTCCTCTGTGGGATTGGGAAGCGTTTTGGACTTTTCTGATTTGATGATACTCGGCATGGCTTTTCCGAATATTTTTGGCTTGGTGATTATGTCGGGAGAGGTGCGCAAAGACCTCAAGGAGTATTTCGCTAAGATTCGCTCTGGGGTCATCAAGCGCTACAAAGAATGAGAAGCTTCCAATGATAATGTGACAATAAACTGATGAAAGGATGTTCACGCGGATACGTAGCTACCTCACACATTACCGGGTCGAGCGGCGTGCTACCATCCTCGTATTTCTCATCTGCGCTGTGGTTCTGATTATCACTGCAGTGCTCACGACCCTTTACGAGCCTGATGCAGAGCCCTTAGCTGAGCAGTACTTTGAGAATGCCGGGCAGAGCCGTGGGGCATCCGCATTTTCGGGGTCAAGCCATGCATCCGAGCCGAACAATGCCCTCTCTTCACTCGATTCGTTGAAAAGCCCTGTAGAGGCCTTATTTGACTTCGATCCCAATACCTTGTCCGATAGTGGCTATCTCGCTTTGGGATTTACCGAAAGGGAAATATCAACCTTGCGCAAGTACCTCGCATCCGGGGCTGCCTTTCGGCAAAAAAGTGACTTCGCACGCTTGTATTTCATCGATGAGGAGCGCTTCGAAGCACTGCAGGCCCATATCTTACTCCCCGATATCGCAGCTCCTCGCCAAAGCCGCCGCAAAGTGCCGGAGCAAAAGCGGGTACAGGAAAAAGTTCAATGGTCGGATACTGCTCGCTACGAGTCGTATAAGTATGATCCTGTGGTAGCCGATCTCAATACCAGCGATACTACTGAGCTCAAAAAGGTGCCCGGATTGGGTTCATTCTATGCGCGGAAAATTGTGGAGCGCAGGGAGGCGCTCGGGGGTTTTCACAGTCTCTCTCAACTATTGGAGCTTTGGAAGATGAGCCCTGAGCGCATCGATCAATTTGCCCATCGGGTGAGCATCGATAGCACGCGCATCGAGCTGCTACCGATCAATCATTTGGGAGCACAGGAGCTGTCGGCACATCCTTATCTGAGCTTCGCGCTCGCCAATCGAATTGTAAACCACAGGGAGAGCCGGGGCCGTCTCAAGTCCATCGATGAACTGGTAGAAGCGGGTTTGCTTGATGCCGAATTAAAACTTAAACTTGCACCCTATCTCAGTTTTGAATGAAAGATTTGCGCGAATCCCTCGAAGCCAGCATACGCACCGTACCTGATTTCCCTAAAAAGGGCATACAATTTAAGGATATCACTCCTATCCTTGAATCTCCCGTGCTCAGCCGGGCCATTGTGGCGGAATTTGTGAAGCTTTACAATGGTGTACGCATTGATGCTGTGGCGGGAATAGAGAGCCGGGGCTTCCTTTTCGGCCTGCCTTTGGCCATGGAGCTCAATGTGCCTTTTATCGCTATGCGCAAAAAAGGTAAGCTGCCCTGGCGAACCATTTCCTACCGCTACGCATTAGAGTATGGAGAAGCTGAGATAGAAATGCACGAAGGATCGATCAAACCCGGTATGCAGGTACTCGTTCACGATGACTTGCTCGCTACTGGAGGAACTGCCTGCGCAGCAGCCGAATTGCTGAAGATGGAAGGCGCAGAGCCAGCCGGGTTTTGCTTCATCATTGAGCTGGAAGCCTTGCATGGTCGGAGCCGTCTGCTTCCTTTTGACAGGCCACTGATGAGCCTGTTGAGGTATGAATGATCCTCGTAATTTCAAACTCCGCACCTGAAAACAAAGCACACTACTGAACATTAAGCACTGACATGCAAACTGAACTAACAGAAAATCAAAAAATGATCGCGCAGATGGTGCGCGATTTCGGAGAGAAAGAAATTCGTCCTCATCTCATGGAATGGGACGAGACGCAGCACTTCCCCATTGAAGCAATGAAGAAGATGGGCGAATTGGGCTTGCTGGGCGTATTGGTGCCCGAGAGCTATGGCGGATCAGGATTTGGGTATTACGAGTACTACACAGCCATTTCGGAGATCTCACGCATATGCGGCTCTATCGGTCTTTCGGTTGCCGCGCACAATTCCCTGTGCACGGGCCACATCATGCAATTTGGATCGGAAGAGCAGAAGCAAAAATGGCTTCCCAAATTGGCCACCGGAGAGTGGATTGGAGCTTGGGGGCTCACCGAGAGCAATACGGGATCGGATGCCCTCCGCATGAAAACCACCGCTGTGAAAGATGGTGACCACTATGTACTCAATGGTACCAAGAATTGGATCACCCATGGGATATCGGGTGATGTAGCCGTGGTGCTCGTGCGTACAGGTGATCTGCTCGACTCCAGAGGCATCACTGCCATCGTTGTAGAAAGGGGCACTCCCGGATTCAAAGCCGGCAAGAAGGAAAACAAGCTCGGGATGCGTGCCAGCGAAACGGCCGAGCTGATCTTTGAAGATTGCAGGGTGCCTGCGGCCAATGTACTCGGCTCAGTTGGCGAGGGCTTCATACAGGCCATGAAGGTGCTCGATGGAGGACGAATTTCTATTGCAGCCCTATCGGTGGGTATTGCCAAGGGAGCCTTTGATGCTGCTCTTAAGTACAGCCAGGAAAGGGAGCAATTTGGCAAACCCATCTCCCGCTTCCAGGCCATTGCCTTCAAATTGGCGGATATGGCCACCGATATCGAGTCGGCAGAGCTGCTCACCCTGCAAGCTGCAGATCTCAAGAACAAAGGAAAAGAAGTGACCAAGTATTCGGCCATGGCCAAATACTTCGCCAGCGAGGTATGCGTTCGCGCAGCCACCGAAGCCGTTCAGATATTTGGGGGCTACGGTTATACCAAAGACTTTCCTGTAGAGAAATACTACCGCGATAGCAAGCTCTGCACCATAGGGGAGGGTACAAGCGAGATCCAAAAACTCGTTATTTCCAGAAAAATACTCGAGGAATGATTTGGAAGTGCTAGTAATTGTATATATTTGCGCTCCCAAATTGAAAAGGAGAAAAACCCTATGCTGATTGTTCCTGTAAAGGAGGGCGAAAACATCGAGAGAGCCCTCAAGAAGTTCAAGAAGAAATTTGACCGCACTGGTGTGATCAAAGAGCTGCGTTCGCGTCAACAATTCACCAAGCCATCGGTGGTGCGCCGACAGCAAAAGCTCAAGGCAATTTATGCCAATCAGATGCGCCAGGAGATGGAATGATCGCAAAGATTTCCCATATTTGAAAGCAGGATCTAATCCTGCTTTTTTTATGCTCAAAGATTTCCTCAATTATCTGCGCTATGAGAAGCGGAGCAGTGAGCACACCATCAAGTCATATGCCGGTGATTTGGAGCAATGCATGGCTTATCTGGCAGAGACTTATGAGCTTACTGATTTGCGTGAAGCGCAAAAATTGCACCTGCGCTCATGGCTGGCCCATCTGCACGAGGGCGGCCTTAAGCCCAGCAGCATATCTCGCAAGAAGAGTGCCCTGCAGGCTTGCTATCGCTGGGCCAGTCGGCATTGCGGTCTGGAACACAATCCGGCTCTTAAGCTCAGCACTCCTAAGAAGTCATCCCGATTGCCTCAAGTGCTTTCGGAAGAGAGTTTGGATCCCCTGCGCATGGACGCACTCGATGCCGAAGGTTTTGAAGGCTGCCGCGATCGCGCAATCATTGAACTCTTCTATCACACCGGCATTCGCTCGGCAGAGTTGATCGCCCTGGAAAAAAAAGACATTGATTATGAAGCGGGGAGCATCCGGGTGATCGGGAAGCGCAACAAGGAGCGAATTGTGCCCGTAGGTGATGCTCTGCTTTCCCTTATGCAGCGCTACGAAATGGAGCGGAATGAGCTCGAGAACATCAAAAATCCCGCCAATTTTTTTCTCACACGCAGAGGTGATAAACTCTATCCAAAGCTTGTATATCGCGTGGTGAATCGCTACCTTAGAAGCCTCAGCTCCATTTCCAAAAAGAGCCCTCACGTGCTGCGGCACAGTTTTGCCACTCACATGCTCAACAGGGGAGCCGACCTCAATGCCATTAAGGAATTGCTTGGCCACGCTTCGCTCGCTGCCACGCAGGTGTATACCCACAATAGCATTGAGCAACTCAAGGAAATTCACCGCAAGGCCCATCCAAAAGGCTGAGCGCATTTACTAACCAGAAATACGAACGTCTATGCAAATTAGTGTTCATTCCATCCAGTTTAAGGCCGATCGCAAGTTGATCGACTTCATTCAATCCAAACTTGGCAAGCTCGAGCAATTTCACGACAAGCTGATCAGCGCTGAAGTTTTTTTAAAGCTCGATAAGAACAAGGAGGACGGGAATAAAATTGCCGAAATAAAAGTCAATATCCCCGGAAAAGAACTTTTCGCCAAACGGCAATCGCCTACTTTTGAGGAAGCCACCGATAAGGTGGTCGAAGCCCTGAGGAGGCAGGTGCGAAAGGCCAAGGGCAAGCAAGCCATGGTCGCTTAAAGCAGTTCTTACATATTTGATAATTTTGCAAGCGCCGCCCCCTGGGCGGCGTTTTTCTATTCCTATCCGCGCATGGCTTCACAGAATTTGGCATGGGCTGAAGGCGCTTTAAAACGTACGAAAGAGAAAATTCCAAGGCGATGGTGGCTATGTGATGAGATCATATCAAGCATAAAATCAATTGATTGAATTCAATTCTAAGAGGTGATCGCCGGGCCAGAGGAATGTCCATACAGGGTGGGCCAAGTTTTTTTGCGAAAGCTTCAAATTCAAGAGAAAACTTTTATACATTTGCAGACCTTTTTGAGAAAAGGCAGGACTGCGTGTCCGAAACGTTCTTTTTACCACATATTGTGTCGCCGATGTAGCTCAGTTGGCTAGAGCAGCTGATTTGTAATCAGCAGGTCGTGGGTTCGAGCCCCTCCATCGGCTCTTAAGAATGAATCACAAGGAAGGGGAGATACTCAAGCGGTCAACGAGGACAGACTGTAAATCTGTTGCCAACGGCTTCGTAGGTTCGAATCCTGCTCTCCCCACTTTTTTT
>SLDS01000062.1 GCA_007125175.1 Flavobacteriales bacterium | reverse complement strand
CCAACAAAAAGGTGCTGAAAATAGCCCTGCCTGCCAAAAGGAGACCTTGGATGGATGGCTTATTTGCCAAAATTGAAGCGGTCAATGCCACTTTTCATTATTCTAATGCATAATTCAGGTTAAAAGACTTATCCGGATAAGCCGGGGGAAGGGGGATGTCTCTCGGGTCTTCAGCGATCTTTTGCTGCAAGTACGCAATGGCAGCTTCTAGTTGCGCATCTTTTCCCTTGAAAGTTTCATAAGGCAGGTTATCTACTTCAATGTCCGGAATATGCCCGATGCCTTCCAATAACCATGTGCCTTCGGGGCCATATCCACCAAGCCGAGGTGCAGCGGCAACACCCTTATCGCTAAGCCGATTATTAAAACTTAGTGCTATGAATCCACCCCAGGTGCGCATCCCAATTGTAGGTTCGAGTCCAAGCCTCCTGAATCCTTCCGCAAAGCCCTCTCCGTCCGATCCCGTTCTTTCATTCACAAGTACCACCATGTGCGGAACCCGCTCAATGGCTTGTCCGGTTCTGTCTACCCTGTACATCCAAACTTGTCTTGAAAGCAATTGAAGCAGAATTCCGCTTATATAACCTCCGGCATTGTAGCGCATGTCTATGATCAAGCCTCTTTTATTGGCCACAGGAAAATACTCCCGATAAAACTGACCAATGTCCCAATCCGAGTTTGCACTTAAATGGAGGTACCCTATCTCCTCATTGCTCTCTTTATCCACTCTCAGCCTGTTGTGGATTTCCCAGTCGCCGTATTTCAGCCAGTAGGAATTTCCCGAGACTTTCACGATGAAATCATTCGCTTTTTCCCCTCTTTTTATTGACAATCTGACTTGTTTGCCGGCCTGATTTTCAAACAGCTCTCCAATATCCGCTACTGACAGTGTCTCTGTGCCGTTTACGCTTGTGATGACATCCCCCTCTTCTATATCCAAATGAGGATCATCCAAGGGAGATTTGCGCTCAGGGAAGTCCGGATCGGCTTTGTAGATGTAGTCTATTCTATGTCCTCCGCCTTTTTCATCCCTGCTGGTTTTTGCACCTAAGCTTCCCACCTGAATATTTAAATCAACACCGGGAATATCGCCTCCAACTACTGTAGCATGCAGCACCGACAGCTCACCTATCAATTGAGCCAATACGTCATTCAGCTCATTACGGGTTGTTACACGGTCAACAAAAGGCAGGTGCTTGTGATACATCGCATCCCAGTCCACGCCATGCATATTCTTATCGTAAAAATAATCCCGCTCCATACGCCAGGCATCGGTGTACAGCTGTTTCCAATCTTCCCGTGGGTCGAAAGCAAACTGACATCCGCTCAGATCGATTTCATCGGAAAGCTTTACCTCGCCTGTACCGGCCTCCACCATGTAGTAGGATTTTCCTTTTTTGATGAACAGCTTTTCTCCATTCCTAGTGAGCTCAAAATAATTGACTTTTGATGCCATGGTGCTTAAGTCCACATTCTTGCTTGAAATTTTAGCCACCTTCAGATGCCGTTCCCGGTCTGAAAGAGATTCTCTTGCCAAGAGATAGATCGCTTTGTCATTAACCTCAAGGCGATCATAATTTCCGGAAGGGATGGGCACGGTGATGGTACGGGATTGGATATCCTTTTTGTCAATGGAAACCTCCACTTTATCCGCCGCTTTCTCATCATCTGCATTTTGGCGGCTTATTTCATCCAATTCACGAAAGGGTGAACGCGCACCTTTTTGCAAGGCAACATGGTAAACCTTGTGAACATTGTCCCATCCTACACCGCCCAATCGTGCTCTCCGGGGATCGCCTCCTAAGTTGCTGAAGCTTCGGTCAGAAATGAAGTAAATAAATTGACCATCGGGGCTCCATTTCACGTTGGTGTTATTGGACCTGTTGTTTGTCAAGTCGAAAATGGAACCATCCTTTACGTTGTAAATTTTGATTTGACTAAATCCGTTCATGGCTACCTGTACAAATGCCAGCCACTGACTGTCCGGTGACCAGGAAAAGTCTTTTATGCCCTGTTGGTTGGTAGAGATTTTTTTGCGCTCTCCCGTGGCTATATGGATGATGAACATGTCTTTTTCAATGTCATCATAGGCAAGCCACTTTCCATCACCGGATGGGATGCCTTCATAAGGAAGTGATTTCCCGTTTTCACTTATTTGCCTCGCTTCTCCCGTGCCATCGGCTGCAAACTGAACAAACTCCAATTCGCCACTTGCATCCGATAAGGCGATGATGTGCGCTCCGTCATGCGAAAAAACGGCATCGCGGTGGCGAATCACCGGGCCTTTCTGCTCAGTAAAGACAATCGTACGGCCCGATTGAACAGGCGCTACAAACATCCGCCCTCTGGCGGTGACGGCCACTTTTTCTCCTTTGGAATCAGGATTTACTGAGGTAATGTATTCCGAGGGCTTTGTAAGCCATTTTACTTTGAGCTCTTCAAAATCTGAAATGAGCCGGATGTCTATTTTTTTGTATTCACCTGAGCCAATGTCCAATATCCATAGATCAGCTCCGTGTTGATAGACAATTTTACCTTCATTTATATTGGCTGAACGAACATCAAATTCAGCATGGGAAGTATGCTGTTTCAAATCTTCACCTTCGGCATTCATAGACCAAATGTTTTTCATGCCATCCCGGTCTGTGATGAAGTAAACCCTGTCTTCAAACCACATGGGGTTAAAACTCTCACCTAGGTGCTCCTTCGTGAGTTTAACGGCCTCCATGCCTTCTTCAAATTTCCAGATTTGACGGGCCCAGCCTCCTTGATACCTTTTGATATGGCCATTCATATCCGTGAGCGGAACGAAAAACCAAGTGCCATTTTCCGTTTGCACCCCATCATTTGCCTGGAAGAGGGGAACAGCCGTCGTTTCTTTGGTATTGGGATCCAATGTGAACAATTGCTGATTGGGGACTTTGCTGTGAGCCGAAGTGGTATAGACAATTTTTCCATCCGGTGTCCAAGCTCTTGCCGTAGAAGCATCTGAGCCATAAGTCCATCGTTTGGTTAGCCCTCCATCAATAGGAATGGTATAAACTTCTGTTGGACCTTCGTAACTGGCGGAGTAGGCTATCGTTTTTCCGTCAGGAGAAATGTACGGGTGTTTTTCTTCATTGGTATGGGCCGTGATTCTTTGGCCGAGACCTCCCTCGATGGAAACTTTCCAAATATCACCCTCGGCCACAAATACGATGGTATTATGATAGATGTCAGGCTGCTGATAATATCCCGCCAGCCCTTGTGCAGTGACTTGGCTTAAGCCAATGATTAGAATAAATGAACAGAGGCACAGTGCTTTTAGACAATTGGTAAGTTTTTGCAAAAACATTGTAAAAAAGTCGAGATGAATGAAACGATATTCCAAAGCTAAGATTTATATTGCAATAATGTTGCATTAAAGACTTTGCAAAATCAAAGGCTTAGATGTGTCACAGGTTTGCTCAGCAATGAGTAGTTTCCAAAGTGTGAAATGACCGCCGTCGAATGGAATAAAACGTTTCTTGCAAGGCTTGAAATCAGTCCTTGAGCTACTCCGTAAGGTGTTGCCTGTGGTATGATATACGTTGTCAGGAAGTTGGCTTTGGATCTTATTACATATTCCGCACTGTTTTAAGCTGTGCTCAGCGCATATCAAGCGAATCATACCGCCCAGCCGTGCTGGCCAACTCTGTTTGAGCAGATCTTTTTCTCCGAGCAGCAATCACCAGCCCAAATACCCGATTGGTACAGTTCCTTTCAGCCTCAAATATACCACGCACTGTCCCCGGTGATGGATGATGTGGTTTTCCATGGCATAGAAGAGTCGCCATCCCGGAAAGGTGTCACCGGCAAAGTCAACAGGGGCGTAAAGGTCTCGTTCAGGCAAGCCTTCGATCTTTTCGAAAACGTAGTGATACATTTTATCCAACTCCGCAATTACGGATGCTTTGTCCATTTGCACAGGTGGTCGTTGGCTTTTGTCGGCATAGGGGTTGTCATCCAGCTCGAACCGACCCGCCAGCTGGTTGCAGGTGAAAATGGCGCAATGCCTCCACTGCTCCGCGAAGCTCATGGCTTCCGGGGTGTATTTAAAGCCAAAATATTCGTCGGGCATTTGATCTACAATCTTCAAAGTGAACTGTTGAGAAGCCTTCCAGGCCTCCAGCAGCTCCTGTCGCTTGGCAGCTACCTTTTCGGCATGGCTGGCTGCAACCATCCGCTGACCCTGTTTTTCGTGGTTGAGCTCCAATATGGTGTAGGAAAGCATGAGCGTTGTGACACATGCAAGCATAAAGAAGAGTGCAGCTTTCATTTTACAGAAATGATTGATTCGAATCCCTTTGGATAAATGGCTTCAAAGCATCTGTACCTGTCCCTGGCATGAAGCGTCAATGCCCTGCAATACCGCACTGCACCCTGTTCAGCACATGAAAGCCAATGAGCAGCGCAGCGGGCAGGTACACCCAGGCATGGTCGAGGTGTACCACATGAAAGCTGTGTATGGCAATGACAATGCAAAGCAATACGAATGAGGTGTAAAGCCCTACTTTTACGAAAGTGCTGTGCGCATGCCTTGAAGCATGGTACACGGCCGTGAATGAAATGAGTAGGAAGAAGAGGTCAAAACCCCGCCACCACCAGGGGCTATCGCTCATCTCGGCATGGGCAGAGGCCGTGGCCACGAAGATGAAGGGCGTGGCGATGCAGTGTATCAGGCAGAGGCCCGAACTGGTGATGCCCACATAATCGGCCGTGGAGGCGCCCCGTATCTTAAACAAACCTTTCATACCAGTGTATTACGCTTTGCAAGTGTTCGGGCCCATAGCATTGCACAAACTTGCGCGTTTCGGGATGGGCTGCATTTTTATAGACGGCGAGGCGCTCTTCGGCAAATTTTGCGGTAAGCGGAATGCCGCACTGATGCACGATGCACGCGCGCCATTCATCGAAAGTGTGGGGGATCATGGTACTTTAGTTTACGTCAATTCTTAGCAGCAAGCGGGGGGGCTCATCGGCTTCAAGTGAAGGGCTGCGGTGCACGGCGGCACTTCCATTGGGGTAGCGCTCGCCCTTGAGGATCACCACTTGCCCCGACTCGGCCTGCTGTATGTGCCGGGCCTCAGGAATGATCTCCTCATTGCTGCCGCCGTGGTACAGGGCCTGCCTGTCCACATGGGCATCGGGCAGCCAGAGGGTACCCGGGCCATTGTAGGTGCACAGCAGGCGCAAGTAGTTCAGGTCGGTATGGAAACGCCGGCACATATCATGGTCGATGGTGGCGAGCAGCAGACTGAAATTCCGGCCGCTGCTCAGCTGCTCGAAGACCTGAAGCAGCCCCAATACATCGGTATAAAGGCGGGGGCAAGCAGCGGCATTGTCATGCAAATATGGCTGTAAGGCAATCCCAATGTCCTTCACACTGCCCGATTTTTGAAATTGGAGCTGGCGGCCGAGCAGGGCTTTGAGTTCCGGCTCCAGGTGGGCTATTCTGCGGCTCAGCAGCGCCACGTTGTACGGTGCTTCATGTATGCGCTCCAATTCGCTTGTGCTGCTGCAAATGATATTGTTCTCAGCGCTAAAGGTCAGGGTAGGATTCTGCATGGGCCTGTTTTGAGGCCAAAGGTAGGGATTTTATTGTTATTGCAACTATGTTGCATTATTATGCAAAAATAAAGAGCCATAGTCTGGGCGTAAAAGAACCAAAGACATCCAACAATGAAATGGCGCTGACAGGAAGGACTGCCAAGGCAATATCCTCATCTGCCTCATTCTGCGCTTGTGCCATGTAACATATAGTACATCAAATCAATGCATCTTCAGAAGCTGATCTCAAGGCTGTGCTACTTTCCTGCTGCTGCTCCCCTACTCTCTATCAAGCTCCTATCCACCGACCATCGTCCACCACCCTCAATCAGCAGAAAAATGCTGCCCAGGAGCATGGCCCAGTCGGTGCGGCTGCCGTGCATCATTTCCCAAAAACCATTCTCGGCCAGCACTTCAGCCTTGGTGCTGGCAATGGCTACCAGCATGATGATGATGATGGGGATGCTCGCCAGGCGGGTGAGCAGGCCCAGGAGTATCAGTGCGCCGCACAGTATTTCAAAAGCCCCCACAAAGCTCCCCAAAAACTCAGGGGAAGGGAGGCCTATTTTCTCAAAGCGTCCCGCACCGCGGATGGCAGGGAAGAGAAATTTTTGAATGCCTTCCGAGAGGAATACAGCACCTACCATGAGGCGGATAAGGATGGCGGTTTTGGAGGGCTGGGTGTGCAGTATTTTGTGGAGCATGCTACTTGGATTTGAGTATTCGAAAGCTTGTCTTGCACGTGGCTGCAGCAGTACCATTGACTTGCTAAGGTATAGGTTTAGCAGAAATTCAAGCCGGTTAATGCATTAGAACTTCGCAGTGAGGGCTAAATTGCGATAAAATAAGCCGTTTTAAGGACTGAGGCCTGGCATCGTTATGGTAAAGGAGAACCGCCTTATTTTGAACCAGTTTTAGGACGTAATACCTACCTGCCCTGCCGGTACGGCTATGCGGGGATTTTCTAATGCATTCGCTCGGCTAGTGTGCGGCCCTGATCAAAGAGTTCAAAAATCGAGGTCGAATTTTTCAGGTGCCTTGGAGGTGTAAACCGATCCATTGCCGAAAGTGAACAAAAAACTGAAAGCAGCTCTTCACATTTTCACCACTTTGCATCGCAGCACCTTGCCTGTAGCGTCGCTGGCTACCAGGTGGTACAGGCCTTTCGGCAAATGCGAAAGATCGAGCCGCGTTTCTATTGCGCTAGCCGGGGTATAGGAGCCTGCCATCTGCCCATTGGCAGCGAATAGCTGAAGGTCTTTTGCTGTAAAGCCATCGGGCAATATGATGCTGTAATGGCCTGTACCGGGATTTGGGTAGACCTGCATACCGATATCATCTGCAGCTATTGAGCGCGTATCAAGGGTACTTTCAAAATTGTAGCGCAGAAGGGCTACGCTTCGCTGTTGCAAATTTTGATCAAAGCGATAGCCAGCAGCTACAAGCTTGCCATTGCTCTGACGCGCGATGCACATGATCTGATCTCTTTGGTGACTTGCAGAATAGTCCACACTCAAGCCATCCGTGCCAAAGTCCGTATCGATGAAGCCCGAGGAAGTGGCCATCATGATGCTGAAATTGTCGCCCGAACTGCCCCCGATAAGGATAGATGGATCGCCTCCTCCAGATAGCATTATGGTCCTTCCCTGCGAGCTACCTAAGAAGGGGGCGACAGCGCTATATCCATTGATGCCAAAGTTTTGGTCGACGTTTCCATCGGGCTGCAGGCGCATCAGGAGATAGACTGTGCCATCCATTCCAACATAATTGCCTCCGATTACAATCTCCCCATCTGTAGTGACTTTGGCATCGAAGAACATATGACTAAAGCCCGGCTCGAAGATGATGCTGTTGCCCCCATCGCCAAATGCCGTGTCGGGGCTCCCATCATCGAGAAATCGCGCCACCCATCCACTGAAGTTGAGTGGTGTACCGAAATATCCGGCTGCTACAATTTTGCCGTCAGGCTGTACGAGCACACTTCTAAATCGCACAGTCGGGATAAGGCCCTCGGCAGTGATATCCGGCACTGCATAACCGGCATCACCAAAGCTCATATCGAGGGCGCCATCGGCATCCAAGCGGGCCACTACCCCAAATGGGATGCCATCTATATGGCATGAGCCAACAAGCAGGATGCGCCCCTCTGCATCTACAGCAATGGCATAGCCGTCTTGACCGGAAGTGGGGCTCACACTGAGCAGACTTACTCCATTGGTTCCGAAGGAGCCATCCAATTGCCCATCATCGTGGAAGCGCGCCACAAGCATGTGGTTGCGCTCATTGACATTTGTATGACCTGCTACTAGGATCTTTCCATCATCGAGTACGGTGATATCGCGAAAGGTGGTGAACAGACCTCCCAGTGCCACCTGCACACTTCCTTGGAAACCGAAGCTCTCATCGAGTTCTCCATCAGGAAGGTACCTCGCGATAAGCCCTCCGTATGAAGCTGCCCCATCCGTTGTGTGGCCCGCAATCAAGATGCGATCATCCGGAAGGATGTGCATGGCTTCGGCATCACTCCAGGAGGCGAATTCGGTAAAAACCCGCCCCAATTCTCCAAAATCTGTATCAAGGCTCCCTGGATCTTGTGCGTGAATGGGCTCCGACATCAGGAAACTGGCAAGGAGCGAAGGATAGAGTAAAAGTCTTTTCATCTTTGATGTGTTTGTGTTCAGCTAAGACGAATTTAAATCAGAATAGCCCTTGAAGCCAGGATAAAAATCTTGAATTTTATCAGTTCTGATGCTGAGTTTCGCTAAGCACAAGAAGCCTTCCATAAAAAAACAGCTCCTCAAAGCCCCAATATTGGCATTGAACACCCATAAGTGAAAATACTCAACTACAGGCCGGTTGGTTCAACAGCGGCTCAAAACGCAGTTCTGCAAAGCGTTTGAGCCTTATATATAATCCATTACGGTTTAAAATTGTAGTCTTGACGGTACCCTCGAGTTGAAATTGTGAAGAATAAAATGGTCAAAATTCTTTTCATGTGTCTTTTTTTAATAGGCTATAAAGGTTAATTATCTGGTTATTGAGGGAATAGAAGCACTTAAACTTCAATCCAGCAATTTGTCTGTAAATAACCAATGCGCTTAAATTTTGAACTTAGCCCTCATTACGCTTATACAAGGTTGTAGGTAGTATTTCATTGGGATCAACCGCTACAATTTTACCGTTCCTTACCACAATCATTGGACTTTTCTTTTGCTTTTTGTATTCGACCAGCCTTCTGTAGGTTTCTTCCAGCCCTTTGACTATTCTATCCCTTTCTTCTTTCAATTGTTCTTTAGTTCTCATAATAGTTCTTTTTTAATTGTTCCCACAGTTCTATATTGTGGATTGTTTCATCATTCAATGCTCCTTCTGCTACAACTTCGTAAGCATCTCCTGAATTGTTTACAAATAACCAGTTGTCAACCTTGTCAAGAAACAAGTTGAAAAAATTCTTCAGACCACTTTTATACCTTCTTCGAATGACATTTTCAGGAATGTGGTGACCTCCTTCTTTTACTCTAGTTTCTACCCTTAAAACAGCCAATTCTTCGGAATCAAGCCAGAAAAACAAACAAGTCACTTGATAGTCTAATTGTCTTGCTCTTTCAATAAGCTGAACATAGCTCCTAGTTGAAAGGGTAGTTTCAAAGGCAAATCTTTCTCCCGACTCTAACATCTTTTTTATCCTTTTCAACATCAACCTGCCGGCTTCGATCCCGGCTTTCTCCGGTTGAAATGGAGAAATACCTTTGGCAATCTCATCAGCATTAATAAATTCTTTGCAATCAAGGATTTCAGGCAGAATAGTATATGATGCAGTAGTTTTTCCTGCACCGTTACAACCTGCTATGACATAGAGTTTTTTCACCTATGGCAAAGATACTGCATAATCTGAACCCTGAGAGTAGTTGTTAGTGTCCTCTACAACAGGGGCTCAAAACGCATTTGGCTTCCTGAGCTGTTCGACAGGCTCACTGTGGCACTTGATGGAGGATTGCAAAGCGTTTGAGCCTGCAATCTTAGCTTTTGTTTATCCTTACCGCTCTTATTGAATATACCATTGGTATTTTGTTGTCTAAATGTTCTATTCGGTACTTTTTGGGTTCAAATTCTACTGTCTTGTTAAAACAATTATAAGGCGAATAGTCAAACTCATCTAAGGATTTTATTTCAAGTCCGTTCTTAATCAGACTGTTCAGCACTTCACTGATGCCGTGATTCCAAGATACATCAGATACCGTCAAATTAGCTGTTTTGTCGGCATAAGTTCCACTATTGGTTTCTGCGATTGCACCTGAATTAAAATACCTGTAGCCGATCTTGTCAAAGTTATCGTCAAACATCCAAACAACAGGATGAAATTCTACAAAGACAAATTGTCCGTTTGGCTTCAAAAACATGGAAATAATTTTCGCCCATTTGTCCAAGTCGGGCAGCCAACCAATTGTTCCGTAACTTGTAAAAACAATGTCAAATTTTTCGTCCAAGTGATTTGGCAAATCGTAAATATCGCAACAAATAAACTTTGCATTTGACTTGGTGTCCTTTGCAATTTGTTTTGCACTTTCAATAGCTTTATCTGATAAATCAATGCCTGTAGGGTTCGCACCAAGTCTGCCCAACGAAATAGTGTCTTGACCGAAATGACACTGCAAATGCAAAATGGACTTTCCTTTAATGTCGCCAAGCAAGTTTAATTCAATATCGTTTAGGGAACTTTTTCCCTCTAGGAAATTGTCAAGGTCGTAGAATTCCGATTTTAAGTGTGTTTCGGTTCTTTTGTTCCAAGATTGTCTATTTATTTCTATGTAATTATGCTCAGCGGTCATTTTTCATTGTTTGATTTTTCAAGGTAATCGGGCCAGACAGGAGAATCTCACCCCTGCCTTCCCACAACTTGTCCGTATTCAGCGGGAGAACCGTGCGTGAAAGTCGACTCCCCTTGGAAGTGAGACCGCTTCGCTCAATTCCCTTCACACAGCTTGTCCCGTCTTACTACGGGAGCTCTTCATGTTCTTCGTCGCTGTAAATATACGCATGGCGGTATCAATGTCCAAACAGGCCGAGGTTTACATTACGGCCGTATGATCTGTATATGAATCACCTTTGGGGGGATCTTTGGTTGAATTCTACGGACAAATCAAAAACATCAGAAAACACCGGCGCTTTCCCATAGACCGCCAAAAAGATTAGCGAAAAAACGGCACAGGGAGTCAGCAGAATATTTTTCATGTCACATTGTGTTTCAGCGGTATTCAAGAGAGAAGTTCAGCTCAGGCAGGCCAAAAAAAAACTAAGTTGCTCCCGACGAATTCCCTATTTAAAGGGATTATTCTCCCATTTCGCAAATCCAAACACCTCTATTGAATCCTCGGGTTTATTGACCTTATAAACCACTACGTATCCCTGTATGATAAGATCTCGAATGTCATCCCTGTCAAAAAAAATTGATTTCCGATTCTTAAACGGCATTTGAGGAATTGCTTTTACCTCATTGATTAATTTGCTTTTAAAAGCACGGGC
Source organism: Flavobacteriales bacterium (assembly GCA_007125175.1). GTDB lineage: Bacteria > Bacteroidota > Bacteroidia > Flavobacteriales_D > Cryomorphaceae > T3Sed10-241. Next base: position 1,350 of record SLDS01000062.1, on the reverse strand, counting down.
AGCTTGGGGCTTATCTTCTGCAATGTATTTTACCTGTTCATCCAATTTAATACTGAAAGACCGGGTAATTTTAAGCTTCATGCTTGCCAATTGTGTTTTCCAATTCAGCATCAAGTTGTTCAATACCTATATACTCAGCCTGCCCTTGTTCCAAAATGTCAAGCTCACCGCTTAAATACTCTTTGACGGATAAATACGCATCATCCTCATTAATTACCTGAATCTCGTCTTTCTTAAAACGTTGTAAGAACCACATGAAGTGCTTAAACACCTTGTCGTCTATCCTTATTTTGATTGTCCGCATTCTATTACTTTTTACTAAAGGTACTTTTAAAGTCACGCATTTCAAAGCATGCTGTTATGAGGAGATTCCTCTCAAGACTGAGAGAACCTTGCCCCTGCTCTCGCCCAACTTGTCCCCAACCCGGTTGGGAGCTCTTCATATTCCTCGTCGCTGTGAATATACGCATGGTTGTACCAATTTCCAATGTTCCTCCCTCTGACAATCATTGCCAATCCCTAAAGCCTTATGCCCGTGAATTTTGAAAAACTCCACATACCGGAGCTGGACGAGTATTGCCTCAACACAAGAAAATACGCCTCTCAGCGATGCTATACCACTCATGCACAAGCAAGACCAGCATTACAGCCTCCAATTTGCAGGCTCCGCCAGGAAAATGTCCTTAAAGACACCAATCAATGGCACCTCATTCCCCCCAAAACAGCTCCACCAAAGCCCCAATATTGGCATTGAACACCCATAAGTGAAAATACTCAAATACAGGCCGCTTGGTTCAACAGCGGCTCAAAACGCAGTTCTGCAAAGCGTTTGAGCCTTAGACGTTGGCAACTGGCTTTTATTTGTATCCGTCCGACGAACCCACCCCTATGCTTCCTGGCCGGTTCTGTACTGAGTCCAGTTATTTGGCAGGAGTTGGTAGAGGTCTTTGTGGTTGATGGACTGTGTGCGGGCGAGCACATCTGTGAGCCAATCGAGTTCGTTGACGCCGTTTTTCTTGCAGGTGGCCATGAAAGAGTAGAAGGCGGCTGTCATTTCGGCGGCATCGTGTGATCCTGCAAACAAATAATTCTTTCTGCCTATGGCCAGGGGCCTGATAGCATTCTCGACAAGATTATTGTCTATTTCTATTTGTCCGTGCTGTGCGTATGCGCTGAGACCTTTCCACCTGGGCATGGTGTAGGCGATGGCTTGCCCGAGCGGACTTTTGGGCAATACTTTTTCGTGGTGCTCTTCGAGCCACTTGTTAATCTCGTTGAGTACCGGTACAGCTACCTGCTGCCGCCTCTGCGTGCGCTGCTCCGGGCTGAGGGCTTCATCTCGCATTTGCT
>SLDS01000252.1 GCA_007125175.1 Flavobacteriales bacterium | reverse complement strand
ACTTCTTTTGCCTACGAGATATACAGCATTGACGGTCGGCTGCTCAGCGAAGGTGTGAGGCCAGTATTCAATGGGCGCACCTTCACCCGGTTGGATGTTTCGAATTTTCCGAAAGGACTCTATGTCATCCGAATCAATCTCAATGGAAAATGGAGTCAGGGCAAATTTCTCAAGCTAGATCCTTGATTACTAAGGGCTGCTCAAGCTCCTTTGCCACCACTATTGCCATCTCGCTTTTTCTTATCCTCTTCATCCAGCTCCTTTTGTAGATCGGTCACCTTATTGGCCGCGATGAAGGAGGTGGTAAGCTGGGTGAGCATATCGGCTGCCGAGCTCGGGTTGTTGGGCAAGAGTATGAGATTGCTCTTCGTGTTTTCACTGATACCCTGCAGGGTGTCGTAGTGCTGGGTGACAACGATGAGGGCTGAGGCCTCTTGACTGCCTATGCCCACCTTATTGAGCACATTGACCGATTCCTCCAATCCTCTGGCAATTTCCCGGCGCTGATCAGCAATACCCCTACCCTGCAGCCGTTTGCTCTCGGCCTCAGCAGTAGCCTTGGCGACAATGCGTATCCTATCGGCTTCTCCTTCGTATTCCGCTGCAATTTTTTGGCGCTCAGCCGCATTGATGCGATTCATTGCTTGCTTCACTTCCACATCGGGGTCGATATCGGTCACAAGGGCCTTGATGATGCCGTAACCGTACTCACCCATGGCCTCTTCCAGCTCCCGCTTGATGGCGATGGCAATGTCATCCTTTTTCTCAAAAACATCGTCGAGGCGGAGCTTTGGAACTTCAGCGCGCACCACGTCAAATACGTAAGAGGTAATCTGCCCATGGGGGTCCTCAAGCTTATAAAAAGCCTCATAAATGAACTGCTTGAGCACTTTGTACTGCACCGATACCTTGATGCGCACGAAGACATCATCTTTGGTTTTGGTCTCGACATTCACATCGAGCTGTCGGATGCGCAGATTGACCCGCCCAGCTACCTGGTCGACAATCGGAATACGGATTTGGATGCCGGCATGGCGTATGGAATGAAACTTACCAAAGCGCTGCACGATGGCTGCTGTTTGCTGTTTTACAATGAACAAGCCGGCAATAAGAAGCAGCAGCACTACAATGACTATGATACTCCCCAGGTGGTCTGTAAACATGATTCTTGATTTTCGGGCAAGATACGAAGCTTGGCAGATATCTGGAGGAGAATCGTCTGCTAGCCTCAAATGGGATGAATGAAAACAAGCCCAAGGTGGCGCTGGCTTGCAGTGCATTGATTACATAGCGGCTGGTTTTAGCTTTTCGCAAAAATGAAATGCGCAAGGGGCCGGAAGGACAAGGAGGAAGCAGAATCGAGCCCAACAAGGCTTTGCATCACAGGCGCAAACCAATGCTAGCCATCGCCCAACGACCCGGCATGGGCGCACCCAGAATATTCTGATATTGCACATCAAAAATGTTGATCATCTGGATATTAAAATAAATGTGCTCGGAGGGGCGGAAGGAGATATTGCCATTCCACAAGGTGTAATCGGCTTCGAGTGTACTGGCGATGGCATCGGCGATGCGGGGATCACGCTCCTTGTGTAAGACGGACAGAGCAGCAGACCATTTGCCCCAGTGAAAACGCGATGACAAAGTGGCCAAATGGCGGGCATGATTGGCAATGTACACAGAGACCACTTCCTCCGGATTGCCTGTTTGCACGAAAGTGTAGCCCCCACCCAGGATCAACCTGCCCTTATCGCCAATGCTTTGGTCGTACTGGGCTTCCAACTCAATGCCGCGCGTTATCACGTCGGTGATATTGCGGGCAAAGAAGTAAGAGGCATCGGGCTGCAAATCGCCTACATCACCGATAGCCGAAGCCGGGGTGCGCACGTAGTCTATCAGGCGCTCATTTTGCCGCAAAAATCCTGTCGCTTTCAGCAAAAGGCCCTCAACAGGCTGCACATCAATGCCGATTTCATGTCCCAGGCTCACCTCGGCCAGTAGATTGGGATTGCCGAGGCTGCGCTCCGGTGAGAGGTTCTCAAGATTATTGCCCACAAAGCGCTCCGTGTAATCAGCGGCCCGTATACTGCGGCCTGATGCTCCCCGCAACACCACCGAACCCATGATGTAAGAGGCGTTGATCTGAGGCAGCCACTCCACACCGTAGTTGTCATCGCGGTCTACACGCAGGCTTCCCGTGAGGTGCAATCCGGGCAGTGGATTGTACATGGCCATGCTGTAAAGGCCCAGGTGCCAGTCATGGTGATTGCCCCGATCATTGCTAATGATATCCCGGTAGTCCACCTGCGCTCCGGCCTTGAGTAGGATGCGTTCATTGATCTCGAAGAGGTGATTGCTCATCATGTTCAGAAATTGCATCTCGTGCTCGTTCACCGAGGGGAAGAGCGGGCTGAACTCGAATACATCCGTACTGTATTTGTATGAGAGCTGGAGATCGCTGTGCCTCTTTTGGCTGCTTTGCTCCAGGTGCAGCACCGAAAAGCTCTGACTCACCTGCTCCGTAGATCGATCCAGAGTACTGTTGGAGTAAAAAAAGCGGGCATTGAAGTCGCGGGTATCCAGGCTGCTCCTCATCTTCAGTTTCCAGCCCTTCCGGAAATGCCATGCCATTGAGGCGGCCAGGGTTTTCAGGTCAAAATCTGTGCGGTAGGGGTCTATGATTTCACCACCCTGCCCTGCCCTTCCCGCTATGTGCTCCCCATCCGACTGGGTGCGCTGGGCCGATAGGGTCCAAATCAAATTATCAGACCTGCCGTGAACATTGATTTCGCTGCGCTGAAAATTATGCTCTCCAAAAGTAAACTCAGCAAGGCCACCAATGCCTTCCTTATGGGTACCGGCAAAGGTTTTTGTGATGATATTCACCAAGCCACCCACGGCATCGGGACCAAACATAGCTGCTGCGGGCCCCCTCAACACCTCGATGCGCTCTATTTCTTCGACCGTGACAGGAATGTATCCATTGAAGTGGCCGGTGAGTGGGTCATTGAGCCTCATGCCGTCTACCAGCACGAGTACTTGCGTAAATGTGCTTCCGCGCATCAGGATATTCGCCTGCACCCCAAAGCCGCCCCGTGATTGAATCTCGACCCCGGGTACCAATTGCAAGACTTCATCCAAAGAGACTACCGGCAATTCGCGGATGGCCTTTTGGTCGATCACTGTGATATTCCGACCTGTTTCCTGCAGGCGCAGTGGTATTTGTGTACTCGCAACCTGTACGGTATCAATGCTCCCCATCATTTGCGAAAGCATAGCAAGCGGAAATAACAAAGCCAGAGATAAAAGGATTGTGCCACGCATAGCTCGAAAATTGAGAGGGCAAAGATGAAAAAAAAGGGATGTCTGAGGGCATAAATACCCGTATCATCACAAGGCAGCTAAGAACTGAAAGGGGCTTAAGCCGATGCATGCGGTTCATGAGCACCGCACTTTCAGCTAGCCTTTCACGAGCCTTTGAATTTTTTCAAAACATGCTCCTCAAGCATCGAATACATGCCTTGTCCTCAAGGCGTAGATTGATCACAGCACAGCTTCTGCGGAAGCTTACAGAATTGTTAAGTTCGGTACGCAGTAGGAATGTCGAGTTAAAATTGCTTAAATTTGGTGTTTACTTATTCGATGAAAACCAGCAATGAAACAGCCATGGCAACGTGCACAGACTTGTGCATTCCTCCTTCTATTTTTAGTATTCCCCTTTTGCACTGAGTTATCTGCTCAAGAGAACCCCCTTCCAAAGCATCTCAATCACATATGGTCTGCCAGAAATGTGAACGATGTGGCCTTCGACAGCCTCAACCAAAGAATTTTTATTGGTGGGGCTTTTACATATGTCGGGCCGCAAAATCCGAACGCTTCCCTTCTGAGCAAGGAAGATGGCAGCCCGGTAGAGGGCTCAGCCATTTTTGGCAAGGAAGTCTACTGTACCCTTGCCGACGATCATGGCGGCTATTACGTTGGAGGCGCTTTCACCCAAGTAAATGGGCAAGAGCGTTTAGGATTGGCTCAGATTGACTCGCTCGGTCAACTACTCGAATGGGCACCTTCTGTGAACGGTACTGTTCGCGACCTGCACCGGATAGGAGATACTCTCTTTGTGGTCGGAACTTTTACGAAAGTGGAAGATGTTGATCGCTTAAATTTTGCCGCAGTCCACGCTATTTCGGGCGAATTACTTCCGATTTACAAGCATGTATCGGGCGAAGTGCGAAGCATCACTGCCAAAGGGGATAGCCTCTTCATTGGTGGCGATTTCCAGCGCACGGGAAATTATGGAAGCAGGGGCACCGCACTTCGAGTAGATGATGCTCAACCAACTCATTACTACCCCAGGCCTGCAGGCAATGTATTTGCTTCTGTACCCGATGGCAATGGAGGTTGGTTCATTGGTGGAAATTTCCTCAAGATCGGTGACCAAGACCGTTTGGGGCTCGCCCATATCGATGAATTTGGGCAGTTGACACCATGGAATGCCTACTTGGGTTCAATGCTACCCGACGGCATTACATTTCCAACAGGGATAGGCAGCGCAAACAGCCTTGCCCTGCACGATGGAGTACTCTATGTAACAGGAAATTTCTCACTTGTAAACGGAGAGGAAAGGGCCAATGCCGCGGCAATCGATGCAGAAAGCGGAGCATTGCTGCCTTGGAATCCACAACTCAACAATATTGGTCGTGTGATCGATGTGATCGACAACCGTATCATGCTAGGAGGTGACTTCCAAACCATTGGCAGCACCGGTCAGCACGGGCTCCTGACGGATGAAGGTGGATCCCCGGAGAATCAAATCAATCTTGATCTGCCCACGCTAGCCCGTCAAAGTATCAGTGATGGTGAGGGAGGCTTTTATGTCGTAAGGAATTCTGCCGTTCAATTTTCCACAGAACAGCATATCAATCGGATCGACTCTACAGGTCAAATCACTCCATTTACTTTGGGCAGTAGTCACCGTCCCAGGGGTGTTCGCAGTATGAAGGTATACAACGGGGTGCTCATTGTAGCAGCAACAGAAATCAGCAGTTTAAGCGGTCAGGGCAATGCCTATATGGCCTTTTACAATGGCACTACGGGCAATCGCCTACCAATATCTTTCGCCCTGAATGGTCGTGTGGATGACCTGAACGTGATTGGTGATCGACTCTTTCTTGCCGGACAATTCAGCTCTGTAAATGGCGAGGTGAGAAATGGCCTCGCCTCTATCAATCTCCTTACACAAGACTTGGAACCTTGGACTTGTTCTGTCATGTCATCGGCTGGGAGAACGATTCACTCTGGCGATACGCTTTATGTGACGGGTAGCTTCAACACCGTTGGCCACGCGCAATACGGGCTGGCACTTGACGTGCACAGCCTTGAGCCATCATACACAGGTGCCAGTCCCAATGGAGTGGTAAGTTGTGCCATATCAGATGGCGGCGATGGATGGTATATTGGTGGTGCCTTCACCAAAATGGGAGACAGCCCACGCGAAGGCTTCGGCCACATCAGCAGCGACGGAGACTTGCAGCCATTTGCACCCAGCATCAATGGATCCATTCGGAGCATGCTCATCCGGGGAGATAGCCTTCTTATTGCCGGCGATTTCACTTCCGTAAATGATCAGCCGAGACAGCGATTTGCATGCTTTAACCGCCATACCTTCGAATTGCTCGCTTGGTCACCTACCTTCGATAACGAGGTGAAGACATTGCTGCTTCATGGCAATGTGCTCTATGCGGGAGGGGCATTTACGCAAGTAAGCAATAACTCGAGGCTGCGACTGGCCGCCTTCAATGCAGACTCAGGCACTTTGCTCCCTTGGAACCCTTCTCCAAACAATCAAGTTAATGCGCTCGCCATCAATGGAGATCTCCTGATCGCGGCAGGGCAGTTTTCAAATGTATTCGGAAGCTTTCGCTCGCGGATTTGTGCTTTCAACCTCTCCTCAGGTGCACTTAATGAATGGAATCCCAATATAAATAACCAAGTGAACAGTGTCGTGGTAGCCAATAACAAGATTTATGTGGCAGGAAACTTCACTTCTGTTGACGGCAATTCACGCAACCGCCTGGCGGTATTTGATTCCTCGGGTACTTTGAATCCTTTTCAATCGAACCTCTCATTTTCTCCGGGTATTTCAAGCCTGGCGATCATGGGAGATACCCTTATTTGTGCGGGAGATTTTTCCATTTCAAATCAAGGTTTCGGGAGCCGAATGGGAGCTGTAAATGCGATCAGCGGCGAATACCTATCTGAGTGGATTGTGAGATCAAATCAGCCAATGCGTGCCTTGGCGCTTAATGGCAACAAGCTCTATGCAGGCGGTGAGTCTACCATTTTGGGCGGGCTTCGCAAGGGCTTCATCACAGCAATTAGCACCGAGACAGCCGAAGTGTTTGACTGGGACTCCAACCTGAATTCGGGCTTTGCAAGTTCTATGGTCATTTACGATGACCGTCTGCTAATCGGTGGAACCAATATACGCCTTGCGGGTTCTTCTATAGGTCGCAATTTCAGGGAGATAAATCGCAATACCGGGACCCTTCTGAGTTCGAGTGTGAATGCTTCAGGAAGCCACATACATTCTCTTGCGGTATTGGGAGATAACCTTTATGTAGCCGGAACTTTCAATACTGTGAATGGAACAAGTCGACTTGGAGCCGCCTCGATCGATCTCAGTGACAATTCTGTGCGCGATTGGCAGGCTCAGCATACCGGAACCGTCAATGTCAATACCTTGAGTATTTCAGGAGATCAGATTTTCGTCGGGGGAGACTTGCCCACCACGGGAGGTATTAGCCAATCTTACTTTGCCAGCTTTGAGATTGGAGAGAATATTCCTCTGAGCTGGGGGCCCAATATCAATTCCAGTGTATATGCCTTTGCGCACAATGAGAATCATCTCTTTGTGGGCGGTTCCTTTACCTCGCCCGGGTCAAGGGTAATAAAAGTAGATCTACAGTCGGGCAGCACCATACCCTGGAGTCCCAATCCCAATAATGCAGTCAGTTCGCTTGCCCTGAGTGGCGACACCCTATTTCTCGGAGGTTTTTTTACCCAAGTATCCAACCAAAGCAGAGGTCGAATCGCAGCCGTAAAAACTGAAACCAATGAGCTGCTTGATCTCAATATCTTTTTCGGAAGCCTTGTACATGATGTGGCAGTCGATGCCAACCACCTCTATGTGGGGGGAGCTTTTGAAAGCATAGGAGGTGTGCAGAATCCACCGCGCTACCTCGCACGCATAGACCGCAACGAAGGGGTCGTAGACCTTGATTGGAGGCCCGAGCCTTTGGGAGCTGTGCAAGGCACTCAAGTAAGCTGCCTCAGCCGGGTGGACGAGCGCCTCTACGTAGGAGGTAATTTCAATTTGATAGGTGGAAGCCTCCGGCACAATATAGCTGGATTTCAATTCAGTGAAGATCCCGATGGGCTGAGTCCACTCGATTTTGCACCCAATCCGATGGAGACCATCAATGTCCTTTTGGCCAGTTCCGACCTCCTGTACTCGGGAGGGAATGCTGAAGGAGCCGGGCTGAGTGCCCGCAACCTAAGGGCTTATGAATATTCTGGGAGTGTAGCCGGCAACTGGAACAATCCATGGATAAACCCAAATGGGGCAGTACAAAGCCTGCTGCATCACGGTGAGCATCTCTTTGTTGGAGGGCGATTCACAGTATTGGGCAATGAACGAATGCATATCGCCCAGGTGAATGCGACTTCAGGAGCGCTAACATCTTGGAATCCTGGAGCCAACAGCTGGATTAACGATCTCAAGATGCACGAAAATGTGCTCTATGCGGGTGGCCGTTTTACAGAAATAGGCGGGATGGAGCGCACGAAATTTGCAGCGCTCGAACCCTCAAGTGGAACAGTGCTCGACCTCAATGTACTCATGCCATCCAACGAAGCAGGTTGGATTGAAAGCATTGGCTTGAAAGGCAAAGATATATTGCTCGGGGGCTCCCATTCATCTGCAGGTGGTGTGGCACGCAATGGCCTTGCCTGTTTGGATCTGAACTCCGGATTGCCCACAGACTTTGCTCCTCATTTCAACAACCCTGTGATAAACTTAGAGCAGGATCCGGAAAATCTATATGCGGGCGGAGCTTTTTCACAGGTAGATCAAGTCAATTCAGGCTCGCTTGTGGGCTTTGATCTTGACAGTTTGGTACTGGAGCCCAGTTTATTTCCAGGTAATGCCCTGGTGCGATGTATGCTACAGGCGAACGACAAGCTCTTTGCGGTTCGCCTTAATCAGCTATGGGTAAGAGATTTGACTACAGGAGAGACAAGTTCTCACCCAGGCCTCATCAGTTCCGGTCAGGTCACCGAAATGGCGCAACATGGAGACTATCTGTATCTGGGAGGAGATTTTACGGCTTCCAATAACCCGGGTAGCCAAAATTTGATTGCGCTCAACATTTCAGATTTCAGTACGGCATCATTCGATCTCTCGACCAATGGCCGGGTGAGGGCTTTGCAAGTCAATGACGGATACCTTTACGCAAGCGGTGACTTCACAAGCATAGCAGGAGCAGAGCGCAAGCATCTTGCCCGGATCAAACTTTCCGATCACAGTGTAGGCAATTGGGAAGCTGAGGGTATTGATGTGCCCATACATGGCATTCAAGAAGCCTATGGAAAGCTCTATGCCGGTGCCATTTCCGAAGCTGATGTACTGCGTATCGGTCTTGATAGCGCCGAGATTGAAACCGGCATTATTCCCGATGCGCAAGCCTTAAAGTTCAGAAGACAAGGTCAATTGCTTGCCCTTGTAGGTAATAAGCCCGTGGCCAATTGGAGCACTGCGTTCGGCATATACGATCTAAACGTTTGCCCCACAGAAGCCATTTGCCAGTCGGCCGAAATCAGCCTCAATGAGGAAGGCTTCGCAGTACTGGATCCCGGTCAGATCGATGGAGGTAGCAACTCACTATGCTTGATAGAATCCATTGCTGCCAATCAAACCACTTTTGACTGCAGTCACCTCGGAGAAAACGATGTAATGCTCACCGTGACCGATGCCACAGGCTTCGCAAGCTCCTGCCTGGCACATGTTCAAGTGATGGATCTTGTAGCCCCCACTCTCAGCCTTCAAAACATCAGTGTGGGCATACCGGCCACAGGAAGCTATACGCTTGACGTGAATGAGTTTATCCTTGAATTAGAGGACAATTGTGAGGTGGATACGGTTTTCTTCTCTGCCGGAAACACCGTCCTGAGTTGTGCGGATGAGGACAGCACATTGAGCCTGGAGATTACTGCTGTGGATGCCTCTGGCAATAGCATCAGCGAAATGGTAGAAGTGCACGTAGAGGTTTCAGAAGTATGCTGTGCGGCTACTGCCGAATGGGATGAAAGCAGCTACAACATCTGCCCTGGCGATTCCGTGCTTTTGCAAATCAATTTGCAAGGAATTGCCCCCTACTCTCTCATCGTGGATGGGCCGGAAGGCAGTCTCGAACTAGAAAGCGATGATGATGCTATCTCCTTTTGGGTGGCTCCCGAAAGCTCAACCACCTACTCGCTTCTCAGCATCAATGATGCCAACTGTGAGGGGCTCATAGACGTGCCGGGTGTGCTGGTCGATGTAATCGGCAGTCAGGCTGGGCCGGATGTGAACCTTTTGTTGTGCGGAGATGGCAGCCCCCTTGATCTTATAACTTTTCTGGGTGAAGGTGCGCAAACAGATGGCGTATTTGTTCCTCCTTTTGCCGGCACGGCCGATACGCTCAACAGCGGAACTTATCTATACCTCGCTGCTCATCAGAACTGTCCGGTCGACACAGCGATGATCCAGGTACAGTTCGAAGCCCCCCTCGAGGTGAACAATTTGCTTTCTGAGTGCGTAATTAATCCATTTTATCACATCGTTTCCTTCGAAGTGACTGGTGGAGTCCCTCCCTATATTTTGAACGGCACCGCTCTCCCCGGCAATACTTATATCAGTGACTCACTGCTCATAGCGGATGCACCGGCGCTCAACTTCTTCTTGGAAGGTTTTGGTATTTGTCCACCGATTAGCTTCACGGCATTCGCCAATGATGCCGATGGGAATGATGCCTGCGACGATGCTGAATATGCCGGCTGCATGGATCCTGCGGCTCCCAACTACGATCCACTGGCCACCATAGAGGGCGAATGCTACCTCTATGAAATTAATGAGCAAACTACCTCTGAGAACTTCTTCGAACTTCCTACAGGAGGCTTCGGCCGACCGGGAGGTGGAGAAGAGTGGGAATCGGCTGAGGATGGCAGCCCCTGGATGCTTCGTGTATACCCAAACCCGGCGATGAGCAGCCAGGAAATATGGCTCGCACTTGAGGGGCTGCAAGACGAATCCGAAGCAATTATTGAGCTCTTCGATGTAAGTGCGCGCTTGCTGTACCAAGAGAGGGTTCAAGGCAAGGGCACTCAATTCGCACATCCGCTCGACCTAAAACTTTCGGCAGGTGTGTACATGCTCAAGGTAGAGCATGCGGGCAGCCAAGCACATGCGCGCCTGGTGATAAGCCGCTGAGCACTTAGTGGACCTATCGCTTCGCACCTTTTTGGCTGTAGCCAAATGATGAGTCAAGCCGAAACAAGCCGGGCCCGGATGCGTTCTTAGGACAATAGCAAATGCCCAATCAAAAGCGATTGACATGAAAGAAGGTGACAAAGCCCCCGACTTCGAATTGAAAAACCAACATGGAGAAAAACTGAGGCTCTACGATCTCTTGAAAGAGAGCCCTGTGGTTCTTTTTTTCTATCCGAAAGACAATACCCCCGGCTGTACCAAGGAGGTTTGCGCCTTTCGCGACAGCCATGAGGCCTTTACCGATCTGGGCGCTACAGTGCTCGGCATCAGTTCGGATGGCGAAAGCTCTCACAAGCAGTTTTCGCAAAAGCACAATCTTCCCTTTCAGCTGCTGAGCGATAGGTCCGGCGGAGTGCGCAAGAAATTTGGTGTGCCCCGCACATGGGGATTGCTGCCTGGTAGAGTGACCTATGTAATTGATCAGGAAGGAGTAATCCGATACCTGTTCAACTCTGCTTTCAAAGCCGAGCAACACATGGAAAACTCCCTGAAAGCTGTGCGCAAAATGATGAAAGCCAAGGCTTGAGACCGCCATCAAATTTTAGCATGCCATATGATCACCGCTTCTTGAGGTGCTCTGCCTGGTAGAGTTCAGCAAGAGATTCACTCTGCAAGGCATATTCGAAGCCGGGTAGTATGCTCCCGGCGCCATAATGACCTTGTGCATCAATAGCTATAAAGGCCACTTGTATCTCTTGCTCACTGCCCTGCTTTCGCAAAATCCTTTCAAGCACTTCCATACAAGCTTCCTGGGGATGTGCTCCCCTGCGCATTGCTTCGAGCACGGCACTGCTGCCCGAAGCCCTGATAATGGCCTCACCGAGGCCGCTGGCTGTAACAGCTCCTACCTCGCTATCGATGAAGAGGCCGGCGCCTATGATGGGTGAGTCTCCTACCCTGCCATGCATCTTGAAAGAAAGGCCGCTAGTGGTGCAGGCCCCTCCCATTCTGGATTGCCTATCCATAGCGAGCATACCAATGGTGTCGTGATTCTCCGCATTGATCTCCACTTCGTAGGCATTTTCCTCAAGCAATTTTCTGTATTTGGCGGCTGCCTCGGGCACCGGAACCTCAATACGGCTCCGCTCGAAGCCCTGGCTTAAGGCAAAATCATAGGCGCCCTCACCCACGAGCATTACGTGTGGACTCTCCTCCATCACCTTTCGCGCCACTGATATGGGGTGATCGATATGCTCTAGGGCAGCTACCGCACCGCAGCGGCCATCGTGATCCATGATACTGGCATCGAGTGTCACCCTGCCTTTGCGATCGGGCATGCCGCCGAGGCCTACTGTGCGGTTACTCAGGTCGGCCTCGGTAATGCGCACTCCGGCTTCCACAGCATCGAGTGCCATGCCGCCGCGACTGAGCATACTCCATGCCGCCTCATTGGCAGCCAATCCATGCCTCCAGGTGGAGAGGCAGAAGGGCCCGTCAATCTTCTGCAGGCCATCTGCCTTTTGCCTTGCTGGTGTCAGGGCGCGATCGGAGGGCTCGCATGAAGACAAAGCGAAACCACCACTGGCCAAGGCGGCCAGCCGCATAAAAGTTCTACGATTGTGCATACAGCTTTTTTATTGTGGAGAATTGAATCCTGCGCACAGTCAGTTTCCAAATGTAGCTTATTCAGCGCACAGTTCACAGCGATATGCACAAGCGAAAAACGGCTCCATCGAGTATTGAGCAGGTTTGACCCGCTTTTTGTTTAGAAATGAACTGTTCCCAATTACCTAAAGTCGTCAGCTCGAGAAATGAGCAGGCTTTACCTGCTTTTTGTTTAGAAATGAACTGTACCAAATTCGCTAGGATCGTCAGCTCGAGTGTTTTTCAGCCTTTTGCATTGCTTGTGATCTGATT
>SLDS01000036.1 GCA_007125175.1 Flavobacteriales bacterium | reverse complement strand
GGCAAGAATTTCATCGCTCTGCCCCATGCTTCCGATGCAGCGCACGGCTGCCGTCCGGATTTCGGCCGAAGGATCGCTTGCGGCAAGCTTATGGATGAGCTCTTGGGAAGCTCCTATCCACTCTGGGCGGGCCAGCTGCATCGTGTGCAATGCGGCCAGTCTTGTCTCGTCATGCTGTGCCTTGAGGTGTGCGGAAACGATGCGCATATGTTCTTCCCTCAGCAAGCCCCTTCGCGCGGCCCGGTATATTCCCCACAGCTTTCCGGCTTCTTCCAAAGCCGTGCCCGGTTCGTGGCGAATGAGGAAATTCATGGCATGCTTATGGGCGCATTTACCAATGGCTTCGAGTAGCTCGGCCTTTACCTCGGGTATGCTGGCCTTGCGAATGGCACTTTCCAAGTTTCGCAGGGCCAAGGTATCGCGATACTGACCAATGGCCCATGCGGCCTCGAGACGCACATAGGGTATGGGGTCGCTCAGGAGCCGGGATAGGGGCTCGAATAAAACGCTGTCGGGCATGGAGCCCACAAGGCGCGCAAAGGCACGGCGGTAAGCGGCCGTTTCGTGCTGATGGTAGGGGATGAGCGCTGCGGCCTCACGCTGATCGGCGAGGCTGTACATTTCCCTGAGTAAGGGGTCTTCAAAAGCGTTTTGCTCGCCAATTGCGATGCGATCCCGGTCACCACAAGATCCAAATATAAGGCTGAATAGCAGGAGTGCGACAATACGCTCCTTCAGGTAGTTACTTCTATGCTCCATGGTTCTCTCGCTGAGGATGCGGCTTCGAAGCTAAGAAGAATGAGCGATCGAGGGGCTTCTTTGCTTTGGGCTTCCGCAAAATTGTGCTGCTTCAATTTGTCGAAAAGTTTTTCGCTTCCCCATTTGCCGCAAGGCAGATACTGCTTAATTTGCTTGCGTACACAAGATAGCCCTTATGTCTATTGCTTCCGCAAAAATGCCCCAGAGCATCGACCCCAAGCATTCAGCGCTTCCTACATCGCGGGCGGCTGAGCTGAGCCCCACTGAGAAGAATTACCTGCACCTGCTCAAGGAGGTCCTGATTGATATTGACAATGCAGCCCGATTTCAGCTTACCCCTTACCCCAGAGGCAGGAGCAATGTGATCAAGCGATTTTTGGTCAATAAGCTGATCAATACCCTGGCCAAAAAAGGTTTATCCATCACGGGAGTGGATCCCTCTGGAATTGCCGCCCGAGAGAAGGGCCTGGGCTGGCCCCTGAATGGCTATAGCATGATAGGCGCCAGGCGCATGGACAATCTGCAGCACTGCCTCGAGCAAGTGATAGCAGATGGCGTGGAGGGCGACTTCATCGAAACGGGTGTGTGGCGCGGAGGTGCCTGTATCTTTGCCAAGGCAGTAATAGATGCTTACGGAGAGGACCGCAGGGTATGGGTGGCCGACTCCTTCGAGGGCTTGCCAAAGCCCAATACCGATCTCTATCCCGAGGATGCCGGCGATGACCTTTATTCCCTCGAGCAGCTCCGGATATCCCTAGAGCAAGTTCAGTCCAATTTTGAGCGCTTTCACTTGCTCGACGAGCGGGTGGTATTCCTCAAGGGCTGGTTCAAAGACACCTTGCCTGAGGCCCCGATCGAAAAGCTGGCAGTGCTGCGATTGGATGGGGATATGTATGAGTCGACCATGGACGGGCTTGTGCATTTGTATCCAAAGCTGGAGCCGGGCGGCTATCTCATCGTTGATGACTATGGGGTGATTCCGGCATGTCGCAAAGCCGTGCACGATTACCGGGAGCGCCACGGCATCCAAGAGCCCATCATCGATATCGATGGTTCCGGCCACTTTTGGCGCAAGGATTGAGGGCAAGCTAATCCTTCAAGGGGTGTAAAGGGCGCTGTTGACCTGTAGCTTAGCGCTAATAAAAAAGCATGATTATCTGACAAATAAGGCCCGGTCGCATGCGACCGGGCCTTGCTCTGTTACGCGCTTTTCGTATGGGCAATAAGATGCCTTATCGGGTGATCATCAGTTTGTCCACCAGCACATCGGTCGGAGTCTGTAGCTTGTAGATGTACACACCATTTGGGAGGTGACTTCCGTCAAAATACAGTCTGTAGTCGGCCTCTGCTTCCGCCTGCCCATTGTAGAGCTCGGCCACCTTGCGACCGCTCATGTCGAAGAGCTCCAAGGTCACACGTTCACTTTTGGGCACCTTGAAGTTCACGTAGGTGGGCCCTGGACTTGGATTGGGAGAAGCGCTCATACTGGGCTGGCTGCAGACCAGTTTTGTAATGATGATCTGATTGGATGCCACCATGCATGAGGGCACCTTTGGAGGCTGTAAAGCACCAAAATCTATGCTGCCAGCAAAGCTCACGTGCACAATGCGGTAGTTGCCTACAGGCCGGTTGGTGAAGTCAAAAACCCCGCTGCTATTGTGGCTGAGAATCTGATTGGCTGAGGCATTTAGCAGCACAAAGCGGCTATTTGGCCCTAGATTGCCGCTTACATTCATCTCCACGCTGCCAGTGCAAATCTCTGTGGCCGACTCTGTGCTCAGAGTGCCGGCAGCGAGGTCTGTATTGTTTACCGAAATGAAATTGGACAAGGCGTAGCATCCACTTAGCTGGCTGGGATGCGTAACCCCGATCAGCTGGGAAAGGCTCTCGACGGATACGTGAACCACAAGATACTGACCTGCAGCAATGCTGTTGAAGTTGAACACCCCGCTGCTATTGGCTGCTACCAGGCTCAGGTTGTCCTGTCTGATTACGGCAAACTGGCCAATGCCTGTATTTTCGCTTACGCTGAATTGGATGGGGCCCGTATTGTCATCGCCCCTGCACAGCCAGCTCACATCCTGAGGGGCAATGAGCACACCTCCCTCAAGATCGCATTCGGTGCAGGCGGCGCATTCATCGGCACTTGGGTAGATAGCCGGACTGTAGTCTACGCCGTCTACCACTGTGGTGCATCCCGAGATGCCAGTACATTGTCCATTTACTACGCCATAGCCCAGGAAGAGGGCGCAAAGACCAAAGTCTATCCCGGCAAGGTCGGTACAGGGATCTGCGGGCACCGGTGTGGTGGGGCATTCCCCGGCAGTCCAAGAGGTCACCCCATAGAAGTAGGTGGCATAACAACTATTCGGATAGGTCACTCCATCGCATCCACATACAGGGTCATAGATTTCGATACAGAACATGTCAGGGTCAATGAGCGAGGGGTCAATGCACGGCACACATTCCTCCTGACACTCCTCGGGGCTTTGAGAGAGGGCAGGGCTATAATCTACACCGCCTACCATGGGGCTGCATCCCGATATGGTGCTGCACTGCCCGTCTGCGATGCCATAGCCAAGCACAGCATCACAAGGCCCGAAGTCGATTCCCAACAGGTCGGTGCAAGGATCTACGGGCATGGTGG
>SLDS01000028.1 GCA_007125175.1 Flavobacteriales bacterium | reverse complement strand
GGGTTTATTCTTGAAATCAAAAAAGGCCACTGAGAATGGCCATTTGAAAAAATCTACAGAAGGCTATCGGCCTTTGGGTTTCTTGGTAAAGAGCCGTTGAAAGAAATTCTTCTTGTGCTTATCTCTACGTATTCGCTTGGATTGGCGCTCGGTACGTTTCATGCGCTTCTTGGTTTCCTTGTCCTGAAGCTTTTGGTGCTTCTTGCGCTTTTCATCGAGTTTGGCATCGTGCTGATCATCTCTTTCATCCTGTAACTTCATGAATTCCTTGTACTGCTTCTTGGGGCTTTTCTTTTTCTCTTGGGCCAAAAGCGATTGGCTCCCCAGGGCAAAACAGGCGAGTATTAGAATATTCAGGATAAATTTGCGTTTAAACATCGTTTTACAAAGGATGGATATTTTTCATTTCAGACCCATTGCTACGTTCCAACGGTCAAATGTAGTTTTATTGCTCCTCTTTGCCTTGCTTTCTTCATGCAATGATGACGATGGCATCAATCAGGTGCCCATTGTACCCTTTGACCTTACCATTAGCCTTGACCTGCCCTTGTACAGTTCCCTGCAAAGCCCGGGCGGCTGGGTGTACCTGGAAGGCGGCTCCAGAGGCATTGTGGTATATCGTATTGATGCCACTCAATTTGCAGCTTTCGACCGGCACTGCACCTATCAAGTACAAGAAGCTTGCCGTATAAACGTAGATCCGGAGACCAACATCACCGCCGTAGATACGGAATGCTGCAATTCGGAGTTCACCCTGCTCGACGGCCTGCCTCAAAGCGGACCGGCGCGCCGCCCACTCCGTCGGCTGCAGGCCATGTACAATGTCAATAACAATACGCTCAGGGTTTTCAATTAAGGTCTCCTGCTCACATTACACCGCTCTTGTCATGGCCCACCTCTTTTGCGGAAGCGACCGCAAGTGAAGAAGCAGCGCATGCAAAGAGGCCACCGCATTGCAGTGGCCTCTCCAGATACTTCTTATATATGTGTCATTGCCCTTTCGGCAAAAACCCATTGCGATTAGTAGCGGTATGTATCGGGCTTGTATGGGCCTTCGACACTTACGCCAATATAATCAGCCTGATCCTTGGATAGTGTATCGAGCTGAACGCCAATTTTGGCGAGATGCAACATGGCTACTTTTTCATCGAGATGCTTGGGAAGGGTGTAGACCTTATTCTCGTATTGCGCATTGTTGTTCCAGAGCTCCATCTGGGCCAAAGTCTGGTTGGTGAAACTATTGGACATCACGAATGAAGGGTGACCCGTGGCACAGCCCAAGTTGACCAGGCGGCCTTCGGCAAGCAAGATGAGATCCTTGCCTTCTACGGTGTACATATCCACCTGAGGCTTGATGGTAACCTTGGTATCTCCGTGCTCGCGGTTCAGCCAGGCTACATCAATCTCATTGTCGAAGTGGCCAATATTGCACACGATGGTCTTGTCCTTCATCTGCTTGAAGTGCTCACCACCTATGATATCCTTATTGCCCGTGGCAGTTACCACAATATCGGCTTCGGCAACGGCATCCATCATGCGCTTCACCTCAAAGCCGTCCATCGCGGCCTGCAGGGCGCATATGGGGTCGATCTCGGTAACAATCACCCGAGCACCAGCACCCCGCAAGGATGCAGCCGATCCCTTACCCACGTCGCCATATCCCGCTACTACGGCCACCTTTCCGGCCATCATCACATCGGTAGCGCGGCGTATGGCATCTACCAGCGACTCCTTGCAACCGTACTTATTGTCAAATTTTGATTTGGTCACAGAATCGTTCACATTGATCGCGGGCATGGGAAGGGTTCCCTTGCGCATGCGCTCATATAGTCTGTGCACGCCAGTGGTGGTTTCCTCAGAAATCCCCCTTACACCCGATACCAGCTCCGGGTACTTGTCCAATACCATATTGGTGAGGTCACCTCCATCGTCGAGGATCATATTCAGTGGCTGTCCATCAGGGAAGAACAATGTCTGCTCTATGCACCAATCGAATTCCTCTTCGCTCTGACCTTTCCACGCGTAAACGGGAATACCCGCAGCTGCGATGGCGGCAGCCGCATGATCTTGGGTGGAGAATATATTGCAGCTGGACCAGGTTACTTCCGCACCGAGCTCCACAAGGGTCTCGATCAAAACGGCGGTTTGTATGGTCATGTGGAGGCAGCCGGCAATGCGGGCTCCCTTTAGAGGCTTCAAGCTTCCATACTCCTCTCTCAAGGCCATTAAGCCGGGCATTTCGGCCTCGGCAAGCCTTATCTCTTTTCGGCCCCATTCGGCCAAATTGATGTCCTTCACTTTGTGTGGTAACCTCTTGGTTGCAGCAGAATTGCTCATAAGATGCTCTTCGTTTAAATTTTGCGCAAAGATACGAATTAAAGCCGTGCCTTCGGAGGAGTTCATTTTGAACTACTTTTGCAGGCATGCCTATGGTATATCACAGAAGTGAAAGCAGCTACGAGGTAGGCCTCTGGAGGGCTACAGAAAGTGAGCAGTTTTTCCAAGAGGCCCTGGATGCTTCCGATTTCCCCTTGGAAGACCTCCATCGCATTCGCCACCCGGAAAAACGCAAGCAATGGCTGGCCTCGCGCTACCTGCTCAATGAGCTCTATCCGCTCTCGATTCAAGAATATCAGGATCGCAAGCCCATATTGAGGAATGGCCCCCACCTCTCCATCAGCCACTCCGACGATATGGTAGGCGTGATGCTTGGAGAACATTCGGCCGGACTGGACCTGCAGTCACCCAATGAAAAATTGCTGCGCATTGCCCCCCGATTCGTCAACGATGGCGAGCTCGAACTCCTCAGTACGAGCGACTCGCTTTGGGCGGCCTCCTTGCTTTGGGCCATCAAGGAAGCCGTATTCAAGCATTATGGTACACAGATGCCCTTCCGGAAAATAGCATTGGAAAACTATGACCCCCTGCGGCAAATCGCCTCTGTACAGGCTTACCGAGGAGATGGTGAGCATGCCTTTAGGCTACACTGCTTCGCCCTTGAGAAGATGGCAGTGGCTTATTTGTGCGATTGACTACATTTGACCTCCATCCAAGATGGCAATACTGGACACCATATCGGCTCAGCGTCAGGCTGGGGCTTCGCTCATCGCTCAACTGGTAGACCCGGATGACGCAAAGAGCTTTGACTTGCTGGCAGACAGGGTGTATCAGGCCGAGCGCGCCGGGGTTGACATGCTCTTTATAGGCGGGAGCCTCATCACCCAAAGCCACGGCTTCGACCCGGTGAGCGCCATCAAAGAGATGAGCCGTCTGCCAATTGTTACTTTTCCCTCCACACCTCTACAACTTCACGAAGAGGCCGATGCCGTGCTCTTTCTATCACTCATCAGTGGCCGAAACCCCGAGTACCTCATAGGCCATCATGTTGCGGCAGCACCCATCATGCGCCATATGGATCTGGAGGTCATTCCCACGGGATATATGCTTGTAGATTGCGGCGCGCCCACCACTGCGCAGTATATAAGCCACTCCATGCCCATGCCTTATGACAAGCCCGAAATAGCAGCCTCCACAGCCCTTGCAGGGCAAATGCTCGGCTTAAAGGTGATCTATCTGGACGGAGGCAGCGGCTCGCAGCGCAGCATCCACCCCGATATGGTCGCCGCCGTAAAAGAATGGGTCGAAATCCCCATCGTTGTCGGCGGGGGCATTCGCACAGCCCAACAGGCGGAGGAGCTACTCGCTGCCGGGGCCGATGTACTCGTGGTGGGCAATGCGGCCTGGAAGGATCCGGAAATTATGCACGCAATTTGTACCCTCAAGCAGGCACAAAGCCGCGCCCGGCGACAGCCTTGAGCACAATACCATAGGGCCTCAATTCAGATATTCATTTGTGAAATAAGCCCTGGGCAGGTGCAGGCTATCCGGCAAGTCATCGCTCAGAGATTCCTTCATCCACCTCAGGTAGTCCTCCCAAACCTCCTCCTCCATGTGGCCCCAGCGGTTCTCCCCGTCGAAGTATGCATCTGCAATCCTATCTATGGCCCGGATTACAAAATCCCTTTCGGCAAAATTGCTGTGAGCCGTGGCCTCCCACAAAAGCGTGGCCAAGCTATCTCGGGGCATTGTAATCGCTTCGCGGTAAGCCTCCTCAGTTACTTTCAAGAATCGGCGAAGGGCATCCCCATTGGCGCGATCCATTGGGAAGCCAGCCAAAACCACGGAGGAGTATCCGTAAGGTACGGCATAATCCGCAGGCGCATAGCAGCTCAAGTCCAGACCGGCCTCTTCGGCCAGGGCTCCTTCCCAGTGGCTAAAGATCCATACCATTTGCTTCTCCCTTTCGAGAAATGCATCCCAGACCTGCAATCGCCCCGGACTATCCATTGGCATCTCTTCTTCTGCCCCGGCCTGCTCCAGCATGGACGAGAGAATGGCTTGCTCCAAAGGCGTGTCGTAGCCCAGGTAGGTATAGCCGCTGAGATCACCGAGACCGCTCACAGTCGGATCGGCCTTATGGCAAAAAAAGCTTTGACCCCTTTGCAAGAGGCTAGCTACGGCAATGGCTTGTCGTTTATGGCCGCTTTCGCGAAAATAGAAGGCATGCTCAGAAGGTGCAATGGCAAGATCTACCTCGCCATCTACGAGGCGTTGCACAGGTTTCTTGCGGTAATTGTCCACCTCTGTGCTAAACCAGCGCAGCGCTATACCGGCATCTGCATACCAGCCCATATGATCTGCAAGGATGATTCCTGTGTGGAGCACATTCGGAGACCAATCCAGTGCCAGCACAAGAGAATCCATCTCCGAAGCTGAAATTTCGGAGCTTGTCGATTCACTTTCGGGAGCTTCGCAGGCCACAAGCGCGAGCACTGCCGCACAAATCGGTAAAATTGCTTTGATAGTCTTCATCACTTCTCTTATTTGATCGCTTGTATCACAATCCTCTTCAAAACCTGAGGTGCAGGGTGGCATAGATGTGCCGGGGCGGCTGTACGTAGTAGCCCGGCTCGAAGCTCCCATCTGCAAGCTCTACCGGAGCTCCAAAGGTGTAGTATTGGTTGTCCAGCACATTATTGAACATCACGCTGATGCTATGCTCATTGTAGAAGCGGTACTCAAACCGCAAATCGGCCACTAAGGATTCCGGCACCACAAATTCAGGATCATTCTCCAGCGTCATAAATGCCTCGCTGAGGTAGCGGGTGCGCAGTGCCAGATTGAAGCCATCGAATATCCTATACTCCAGAGTGGTTTGCACATTCCATTCCGGGGTGAGTATGGGGCTGACATTATCGAGCTCCACGCCCAGCGATTCTGAAAAGTAAGTGCTGATTCTGGCCCGCATCCAGGTAGCATTGCCCCTCAGGCGCAATGAAGGCAGCAAGCGCACTTCGTAATCGAGCTCTGCACCCAGGCGATAACTGGACTCCTGATTGCGGTATATCTGCACAAAACCTTCGTCGATAAATTCCCCAATAGGGGCAATCTCATTTTCGAACTGCATGTAGAAGGCATTGGCCTGCAGCTGCACATCGCCCGAATTGTAGCGTATCCCTCCCTCCCAATCGTTGACAAATTCGGCGCTCACCTGACTGAGATCTGCTACCGCCATGAAGTTGAAAGCATTGATCTGGGTGCTGCCCAAAATATCGAAGCGCGTGGGCTCCCTGCCTGAGCGACCAAAAGAGGCATAGACTTGCAGCTCGGGATTGAGTGTATATGTGAAGCCGACCTTGGGATTGACAAAAACCCATTCGCGCTGCGGTATGGCAGGATCAAAGCCCAGGAAATCGACATCCGGCTCCAATTCCAGTTGCACTGCCCTGAGCTGTACATCGGCAAAAAAGTCCAAATCGCCCAATTGATAGGCCATTTTGTAAAAGCCGGAGAGCTCATTCTTGCGCGAGCGGTCTTCGTAATAAGGATTGGCGTAATCAGGGACGATTTGCTCGATATTGCGCCTTAAGAAAACGTTGGCATGCACACCCCCATGCATGCGCAAGTTGCCGTCCAATGCGCTACCATTGATGGTGCTCATCAATCCATAATGGTCATTGAAAAGTGGATAATTGATTTGGGTGAAAACCCCATCATCTTCAAAGCCAAAAGGGAAGTCTCCACCGGCTCCACTGTAGTATGCGGTATTCACCAGAGACCAATCCCGATTGATGGCAAAAATGTGCTGCCCCTGCGCCATCCACTGCCCGAAGTTATCCACGTCATTTTCAGAAATGTAATTCGTGCGGGGGTCGCGCTCTATGTCCGAAATGGCCACGGGCGCATAAGCCAGCCCATTTGCCGAAAGGCCGCTGAACCCGGTAAACTTAAAGGTATGGCGCTTTTTGAAAAGGGCTCCGGAGAGGAAGACCGATCGCGAGTCGGTACTGGTATTTCGGCGAAAGCCATCGGAAAGGGTATGGGTGTATCGGGCGTAAAAGGAGGCATCGTTTTCCATTTTGCCGGTAGCCACTTCGGCACTGAGCCTGCGGGTATTGAAGGAGCCGCCCGTGAACTGAAGCTCAGCGCGGGGAGCAGCTTCCAGCAGGCTTATGGATTCAAAATTGATGGAGCCGGCATAGGAGGAGGTACCATTGGCGCTGGTGCCCACACCGCGCTGAATCTGCACCGACTCTATGCTGTTGCCAAAGTCGGTGAAATTTGAAAAAAATACACCCTGGTCGATCACATCGTTCAGCGGCACACCGTTGAGGGTCATATTAATCCGCGTTTGGTCGATACCCCTCAAGCGAATGCCCGCGTAGTTGCCGAAATTGGTGCCGGACTCGGAGTAGGCGACGATGGAAGGCGAGAGTTCTTCGAGAAGGAAGCCACCGTCCTGACCGGTGTAGACCCTTTCAATCTCCTGGCGATTGCGGGTCACCTGCGATACCGGAGTACTGCGACCAGCCCGGGTGGCCGTGATAACCACCTCATCGGTAGCAAATTGCCTTTGCTCCAGCACAAAGTCGATGAACTCCATGCCTGGCTGCACTGTGATAATCTGGCTCGCAGGCTCGTAGCCTACATAGCTAGCCCTTAATTCATAGCGGTCTTGGTTCAGTGTGATTTTAAATTCGCCGCGCGCATCGCTGTGCCAGGCTGTTCGGCCGTCCTTGAGGCTTAAGCTGGCACCTGGAAGTGGATTGCCTTCTTGATCACGCACACTTCCCTGTACGAGTTGTTGTGAGAAACTTGCACTGCTATAGCCAAAAGACAGCCATACCAGCATGAGGAGCATTCTTGTTTTCATGTTGCAAAACATTTAACAAGAACAAGGGGCCAGTTCTCTGGATGAATAAATTATGTGTGAATGTGTTCATTTCCCTTCGCCGGCATTACCCGGATCAGGTTCAATGGGTATAATCTCAGCCCTCAGCCAAAATGACCTTGGGCACCCCTTATGAGACGAGCTGCAAAGGTAGGCAAAGAGTCGGGATAGCCGAAATTAGGCGGTGGTAAAATGCTTTTCCAACTGCTCGATGGCGCAAGCAAGGCGCTTCTCGCCGGTGCCGCGTATCACGGTGAAGGCTTCTCCCATGGCCTCGAACTGCCGGCGAAAGAGCCTGAAGAGCAAGTCTCTTTCTTCCTTGTCGGGACTCTCGCGCAGGGGGTCAGCCTCCCAGGGCAAATCGGGATAGCAGAGCAGCCGAAGATCATATCTGCGGCTGACATTGGCCGTTTCAATAGCAGGATGCACTGTGCCGAAGCGAAAGAGCGACCAAATCTTGATGACCATGATATCTGTATCCATGAAAACCATCCGGTCGGCTTTTCGCATGGCTTGCTCTTCCAGCTCAATCTGCCCCTTGCATATGTGCAGCAAGTCGGATTCAGTGTAGACACCATCGCGCTTCTTGAGATAGTCTCGGGCATACTCCGCTGCGAAAGGTTCGGAAAAGTGCTCGCTGAGTTGCTGCACCAAAGCACTTTTGCCACTGCATTCCGGCCCTGTGATGGCTATACGTAGAGGTTTCATTTGCTTATACTGCAGCTTGATATCTTGTTTCCTTACGCCACTGCAAGTAGCCATATACAGCCATTGCAGTGAGGAATAATGAGAGCAAGGCGTATTGCTCCAATCCGCGTGCAAGGTAGAGATAAACGCTTAAGCAGTCAATTGCGATCCAGTAAATCCAGTTTTCCAAAACCCTTTTGGCGACAAGCCAGGTGGCTATGAATGCAAAAACCGTGGTGAAGGCATCCAGCATGGGCATGGCTGCATCGGTGTATCTCACCAAAACAAGGTATACCCCGAAGGACAGTGCATAACCCGTAGCACACAATAGTATATGCTTTCGGGAAGACCAAAGCTGCACTTTGATACTCTCCTCCCGGCCTGAGGCCGAGCTAAGCCGCGCTGCCGGCCTGCTCCATTCCCACCAGCCGTAGAGCCCCATAAAGACGTAGTAACTGAAAAGCACTGCCTCGGCGTAGAGCTGCACTTGTATAAAAATCCATATCCCCAAGGCGGATCCCAGAACACCCATGGGCCAGCACCAGATAGACTTGCGCGCCGCCAGCACCACATATGCCACATTGAATACTACTGATGCAAACTCTACATATTGAAGAGTTGTCACGGAGCGGAATATTCGGCGTGCAAATCGATATCTCCGGGCAGGATTTTTACCACCACTGATGCCCGGGCTTCCCCATCCAGGGTCGATTCCACTGCAGCGCGCAAGGCCTCAAATATGATTCCAGACTCCCCTTGCACTTGGGTGCTCAGGGCATTGACAAGCACCTCCAGTCCATCTCGCTTCTGCAAATGGGCGATGAAGGCGTCAATGGCAGGAATGTAGCTGTCGCGCAGTGGATACAGGGAAATATCGAGGGTGATTCTCATAATGAACAAAAGTCAATTGCAGTGGCAAGGTGAGGAAAAGAAAATGGATATATCAGGGTACTGAGCCCTGATTTCTTCCTGATCGCGCTTGGAAATCCGTCTCAAGCGAAAATCGATCACTTCGAGATGCCCCAAACCTGTCGGCAGGCTCTCAATCTCGGTGGCGCGAAGGTCCAGATGGCGGAGTTGCGGCAGGTCTGCTACCTCCTCGGGCAAGTAAGCGATGGAGGTATGTGCCAGCGAGAGGTGTTCCAGCCCGTACATTTGGCATACCACCATGGGGAAGGTGGGCAGCACGGCCTTGCTCAGGTCGAGATGGCGGAGCTGCTCCATCTCAGCAAAACAGGGTGGCAGCTTGGCGGCCTGGCATTTTCGCAGCTCAAGAGAGCGCAAGGTGGCACAAGAGCAAAGTGCTTCAAGCTCCTCATAGCTCGCTTTGCGCAGCTTGAGCTGTCCTTCCTCATCGATGCGATCGCATAGAGACAGTTCAGACTGGGCCATCAGCCCGGAGGCGCTAAGCCAGCCTACCCAAAAGAGCAAGTGCTTC
Organism: Flavobacteriales bacterium; assembly: GCA_007125175.1. Lineage (GTDB taxonomy): Bacteria > Bacteroidota > Bacteroidia > Flavobacteriales_D > Cryomorphaceae > T3Sed10-241. The sequence goes on along the minus strand of SLDS01000028.1, from coordinate 3,174 downwards.
ACGCGCCTGAATAGCGTCTTTCTGCAGCTGTGCCCGCAGGGCATCGATTGTATCAAATTTGTGCTCATTGCGAATGCGTTGATGAAAGGTGATGCGCAAGCGCTTGCCGTAGAGATCAGAGGAAAACTGGAACAAATGTACTTCGATCATCCGATTTTGACTTCCTTGGCTCACTGTGGGCCTGTAGCCGATATTGGCCATCCCGTGATAGAGGCGTTCGTCAAAGTGAACCCCCACGGCATAGACGCCATTTCCGGGTATGAGCTTGGTGCTGTCATCGAGGCTCAAATTGGCGGTTGGGAAACCCAAAGACCGACCGATCTCATTGCCTTTTACCACTTTTGCCGAAAGGCCATAGGCATAGCCCAAAAACTCGGCTGCGCGGGCGACCTCACCCTGATCAAGGGCATTGCGGATTTTGGTGGAACTCACATTCACATCGTCGATTTCCTGTGCGGGAATTTCCTCCACTTCAAAACCGTATTCGGGTGCCAGCAGTCGCAAGTTCTCCAAACTCCCCTCCCGGTTTCTCCCGAAGTGATGATCGTAACCTATGACCAATTTTGATGTGCCAATGCCCTCCACAAGAATGTTTTGCACATACTCCTGCACGCTGGTGCGGCTGAAAGACTTGGTAAAGGGATGCACGATCAGGTGCTGAATACCCGAATTTTTGAGCTGCTCAATTTTCTCGTCAAGAGTGGATAGCAACTTCAAGTCATTGTCGTCGGGAAAGAGCACCAGCCGGGGATGGGGATAGAATGTGAGGAGTACCGACTCGCCTCCCTCGGTCTCGGCGAGCTCGCGTATGCGCTGCAGCAGCACCTGATGCCCTCGGTGCACGCCATCAAAAGTTCCGACTGTAACTACCGCTTTATCAAGCGGCCTGAAGGAATTCAAATCATGGTAAACTTCCAATTCTGTAGCTGTTGGTAAATTGGCATCATTTGCAGAAGCACACTGCAAAAGCCCCCGAGCGGAAGCAGGTCAAAAGTAGAAAAATAAAATGATCGCCTGCGTTGGCCCACTCGAGATTAAATCATAGCTTTGCAGCCCGAAAAGCACCCTCAAGACTCAATTAACAAATCACGCATAAAATGGCGAATACCGGCAAAGTAGTACAGGTGATTGGTCCTGTAATCGACGTGAGCTTTCCCGATGAAAAAAGCTTGCCCAACATCAACGACGCACTGGAAATCGACCGGACTGACGGCTCTACGCTCGTGCTCGAAGTACAGCAGCACATCGGTGAAGATGTGGTACGAACCATTTCCATGGACGCCACCGATGGCATAGCCCGCGGTACTGAAGTGCGCGCCACAGGTAAGGCCATCGTGATGCCCATTGGTGAGGATATCAAAGGGCGGCTCTTCAACGTAACCGGCGATGCCATTGATGGCATGGCCAATGTATCCAAAGAAAATGGCTACCCCATTCACCGGGAAGCTCCAAAATTTGAAGACCTCTCAACCAGCAAGGAGATTCTCTTTACCGGTATCAAGGTGATCGATCTTATCGAGCCTTACTCGAAGGGTGGTAAAATCGGACTCTTTGGCGGTGCGGGTGTAGGAAAAACCGTACTCATCCAGGAGCTGATCAACAACATTGCAAAGGGCTACTCCGGGCTCTCAGTATTTGCCGGTGTAGGCGAGCGTACCCGTGAAGGAAATGACCTGCTGCGCGAGATGATCGAATCAGGTATCATCACCTACGGAGAAGCTTTCAAGGAATCTATGGAAGCTGGAGGCTGGGATCTGAGCAAAGCCGATCCTGAAGAGCTCAGAAAATCGCAGGCGACCTTCGTATTCGGGCAGATGAACGAGCCTCCAGGTGCACGTGCCCGGGTAGCATTGAGCGGACTTTCCCTTGCAGAATACTTCCGCGATGGAGATGGTGAGGGTGCAGGACGTGACATTCTATTCTTTATCGACAATATTTTCCGCTTTACCCAAGCGGGTTCAGAGGTATCGGCCCTTCTGGGAAGGATGCCCTCGGCTGTGGGATACCAGCCTACGCTGGCCACGGAAATGGGTGCCATGCAGGAGCGCATTACCTCGACCAAGAGGGGATCTATCACTTCTGTGCAAGCTGTGTATGTGCCTGCTGATGACCTTACCGACCCGGCTCCTGCGACTACTTTTGCCCACCTGGATGCCACAACTGTACTCTCGAGAAAAATTGCTGAACTCGGTATCTACCCAGCGGTAGACCCATTGGACTCTACTTCTCGCATCCTCACCCGCGAAGTGGTTGGCGATGCGCATTATGACTGCGCCCAACGTGTGAAAGAGACCCTGCAGCGATACAAAGAGCTGCAAGATATTATCGCCATCCTCGGTATGGACGAATTGAGCGACGAAGACAAGCTCGTGGTAAGCCGTGCCCGCAGGGTGCAGCGCTTCCTGTCGCAGCCCTTCCACGTGGCAGAGCAGTTTACCGGAATTCCCGGTGTACTGGTATCCATCGAGGATTGCATCAAAGGCTTCAACATGATTCTGGACGGTGAGATGGATCAATACCCGGAGGCTGCCTTCAACCTGAAAGGCAATATAGACGATGTGATCGAGGCCGGAGAAAAAATGCTCGCTGAAAGCCGATAATCATGAAAGTAGAGATTATCACTCCCGATCAAAAGCTCTTTGACGGAGAAGCCAAAGAGGTAATCATGCCAGGCATTGATGGATCTCTTGGTGTGCTCGATCACCACGCTCCGCTCATCACCGCCCTCAAGGAGGGTGAAGTGAAAGTAAAACTTCGGGATGGGGGTGTAGAGAGCTTTGATGTGCAAGGTGGTACAGCTGAGGTAATCAACAACAAGCTGCTGATCCTCGCAGAGTAATCCCGATGTAAAAGGAAATAAAAAGCCCCTGCTTGCTGAGCAGGGGCTTTTTCATTTATGCAGGCAGCCAAGTAAGCCACACCTCCAGCGGAGTGTGCAGCAGGGGGCTGGTATGGCTGGACTCATACTCTTCGCTCAGCGTGTAATCGGGATCGCTATGGCTCAGAAATGCATAGTCGGGCATGGCCGAGCTGAAGCTGTCTTCAGCAGAAAAATCCGGGTCGGTGGCACGCGAGGTGCAGTGGAAGGAGATAGGCATAGAGGGGAATTTGTGTATAGCAGATCCCCTTACGCGCAGCAGCTCCGAAGGTTACTGTAAAGCGTGTTTGTAGAGC
>SLDS01000205.1 GCA_007125175.1 Flavobacteriales bacterium | reverse complement strand
CCGCGACCTGCACGACGAGGTGGGCGCCATGCTCTCTGCCATCAAGTTCAATGTGGCCGGCATACGCAGGCAGCTCTCCATCGTGAAGGATGAGGCCGACCCCATGGCCCCTACCCTCGAATTGCTCAATGAGACCATCGGCAACCTGCGGCAAATAAGCCAGGACCTGATGCCGCCCTCGCTGGAGCAATTGGGGCTGAGCACAGCCCTGGAGGAACTGGCCCAAAAGGTGCAAAGGGCCACCGGCATCACGGTCGAAACCCAGCTCGAGGACCTGCCCGAACGACTCTCGCCCCAGCGCGAATTGGCCCTCTACCGCGCCGTGCAAGAGCTCTTCAACAATGCCCTGAAGCACAGCGGTGCCACCCGCATCAGTCTCAGCCTGCAGCGAGGGCCAGAGGGGCTCTTCTTGCATTTTGCCGACAATGGCAAGGGCTTTGACACGGAGCAGGTCAAGGCATCCGGCCACAGCGGACTAGGCTTGAAAAACATCGAAAACCGCGTGCGCATGGCCGAGGCCACAGTTGAGCTACAGAGCCGCCCGGGCCAAGGGACGGAGTATCGAATAGGGATTCCTGAAATACAGCTGGTAGCGGCAGCATGAAAACCGCGCCCGGGAGTGGGCGCGGTTTTTAGCAGGAGCCATGACAGTGTACTCCCTGGCTTTTAATTTCGAAAAAATCAGGTTCAAGAAGGGGCTCACTCATTCATTAGCATTACCTGAAATGGTTTGAATTCTAAAACAGCATACGCTCTACCCTCGTCAGGCATTCCAGCTGTGACAGGGGTCGTTACAGGGCCAAGACCGGGCAGGTCTCTTCCACCGGTGTCACCATTCCAAAGCACAGGCTTTAAGAAGTCTTGGTTTACCGGTATGAATTCTTCAACTATTCCAGTGTGGAAATTATCGATTGGGCCAAGCTGTACCCAGCGATTAACTGGAATGTTGGTAATGATCTTTCCATAAGGTGCCGTATAAAGCAGAATTTCCTGATTTACTCTTCCATTGGTCCATTTGGAATCTCCCTGTACCCTATCATATTCATCCCATTCCAAATCGACCTTAGCGAGAACATTCTTATTATCAGGACTGATAATGAGCTCAACGCTTCCGCTAAATCTGCACTCACCACCAAAATCGGAATCTCCGCCAACCGTACAACTGTAGCAGTCTGGATTTAGATAATGCTGGGTGTTAATGGTATTATTATCTACGGTGGCGGGTTCACCAATGGGATAGCAGTACCTCACTGCGTACTCCTCATATGTGACAAGATTGCTTACAGAATTGTCCTTCAAATGGCGCAGCACGTAAGCGATGGGTACACCTGTGTTCGTCGGCGAGAAGTCTGCACCTGCCTCGATGAATTGCATTACTCCATCGAGTCCACCCGTGATCACATTGCTGGCACTCTCAGCATTGCCGCCAATCACGAGCGCCCTGATTTGCGAGTTATTCAAAATCTCTTCTTGTTCATTGGTAATGCTTAGACTAGCGCGGGCAGCAAAAGCGCGAAAGGCTCCATCAATAGCGCGTTCAGATTTGTTGAACTCCTCGCTCGTCTCGATCATGAAATAAACCACCCTACCGTATGCTACGGAAGACACCATCATTGGACTCATTCCATTGAAAGCATTCCAATCCGGTAAAGCAGCAAAAAGATCAGATGGCCGTTGTGGCAAATCAATGTCAACAGTGTAGTACTGCTGCACAAATCTTACGAGGTGGGTTGTGGTCTCACGAAGTGAAGCATTGTGACTGGAAAAACTGAGTCTTTGACCCCAGCCGCTTACGTCCACGCCAAGTCCCGCTTGCAGCTCTCTCGAAGCGCGCGCATAGCGGTAATCGTAGATGAAAGAAGCTGGAGTGCTTCCCGGGGCAACATTGTGAACCAAATCATTTATTGCAGTACGCGTTTCGGACAACAATGCCGGATTATCCACAACTGCACTTCCCGAAGCACCAGGATTGGAAAGTGAAGATATAGAAACAGTCATAGGGTTTCGAACCGTTATAATGGGCGTGTATTCGCCAGTAAGTATACTTCCCCCGTCAATCAAGGCCCCTGGAAAAATGACTTCGTTTTGTGTGGAAAGTATGTACCTAGCATCGAATTCAGGACCGTAGCGCATATTTTTTACTGAACATTCAAAGACTTGTGTTTCCTCATGTATTTCGGAATCCTCAGAAATGAGTTCCGGCTCAGCGATTGGAGTGCCATAGTGCAAGGTAGCCAGAGATTCGACCTCTTCATCGAATTGATCGCGGTAAGAATCGTCAATGATACCTGGAACAATTTCATTGGAGCTTGCAGCGAAATGTTCTACATCTGCATCATCCGGTTTACATGCTGACACTGCAATGGCTGTGATGAGAAGGCTAAAGTAGATCTGAAAATTGAATGTGAATTTCATGGTTTTGGTCTTTTAACGATTGCGAACTTGTTGAAAATAAAGCCCTGCTCTAAGCTGAAAAACAGGCAGGAATCGGTGTTCAAATGGATACGAGGTATAATCAGGATGCTTGTAAGCCAAGGTTTCCGCAGGATCTGAATAGCTCGCAGGCACCGCCAGCATCAGATTGAATTCAGGCATGAGAAAGAAGGTAAAGAGTGTGCTCCTACTTCGGTTCCAAGCTGCCTTTCGCGGCGATCTGTTCAGTAGAAACTGATATCCGATACTGATGCCAATGGAATGCTCTGTAAATTGAGCATCAATGCGATCAAAGTGAAGGGGAATGGCCTCGACCAAATCTGTGCTTTGCAGGACTGATTCGCTTCGAAACACGAGACCCATATAGAATCCCTTCATTAGGGATTTTAAGCTACATGGCTCATGGGTACGTGGGTCAATACTGCTAAGCCGGTTTCCCGTCGCACCCCTTATCGGCTTATAATCCGGACGATTGACGAATGGGAAAAAGCGCAAGCCCATTGAGAAGACAGCATTGTCCTCGACTCGATGAATAAAACCATCGGAAAGGGAATACCCGGAAAAGCCCCATTCTGCCGAAATACTCAGCTGTGGAATGAGACGTGACTGAAGGAAAAAGTTATGTCTTTGGTTCGAAAAAAGATCAAGGGCATCTGTTCCCAACTCAATGGAAGGGATATGCCCAATCGATCTTTTAGCTTGCGCAGAAAGGAAATCTGGAGCAGAGAGCAGCAAAATTACAATCCATGTGCAAGTGAGATAAAAGCGACAAATTTCTGCTTTGTCCGGTAAACGTTTTTTGGAGTCTGTCATGGCTCTATTGGTTTTTGATGATGGTCAAAAGTCGCATCCAAAAAACCTCCAGTAGAGCGCAAAACCACCCGATCCATCAAAACAGGTGTTTCTACCTACCCGCTCACGCCTCTCTGTAGGCACTCACGAATTACAGCGTCCATTCAGGAAATGTCGAGGCTCATAGCTTGATTTT
>SLDS01000238.1 GCA_007125175.1 Flavobacteriales bacterium | reverse complement strand
ATTGACAATCAAATCAGCTTCGGGCAATTTGTAGCCGCTGAGATTATCATTGTGATGATCATGGGCTCGATTGAAAAGCTGATCACCGGACTGAACACCGTATATGACACACTCACCTCCCTGGAAAAGCTGGGAATGATTACAGACTTACCTCTGGAAGGCTACCGGACAGAGCAAACGAGGAGCATTGAGGGAATTCATGGCTTTGAGATAGCTGTGGAGGAGCTTCGCTTCCAATATCCCGAGATGGATCGACCTACATTGAACAAAGTGAGCTTCCATATTTCCGCCGGACAAAAAGTGGCACTGCTTGGGCCCGAAGGTTCGGGAAAAAGCAGCTTGATGCAATTGCTGGTAGGTCTTTATGAAAACTACGATGGCCGTATTACATATAATGACATCAGCTTACAAACCCTTCGCCACGACAGATTGCGCTCGGATATTGGAGACAATATCTGGACGGAAACCATATTTGAGGGCACCCTCAGGGAAAACCTCACAGTGGGCCGGGAGGGCCTATCAGATGATTTGATTTGGGAAGCCATCCGCTTGGTAAATGCCGAGGAAAGCATCAACAAATTGAACAAGGGCCTGGACACAGAACTCTTTCCCATGGGGATGAAGCTCTCGCGAACCCTGGCGAAAAAACTGGTTCTGGCACGTGCTGTGGCCGGGAATCCCAAGCTTTTGCTTTTGGAGATGGAAACCGATTTTCTGAGCAGTGTAGAGCTTGACAAAGTGGCCGACTACATCCTCAATCAGGATTGGACGATGATCGCTTCAACACGCGATTATGACTTCATAAAGCGCTGCGAGCGCATTCTGTACCTCGAAAAGGGAAAGCTCATTTTTGACGGTGATTTTGAAGAATTTAACGATACTAGCTATGCTAAATCTTTCAGATAACCGGATCAAGACCAAGGATTATGTGGATGAGTACGTGAGTCTGCAGGAGGTGGAAGACAGAGGCCGCCCTGTGAAAACCCTCCGCGTATTGGTATTTGTCGTAATGGGTATTTTGCTCTTTCTGTTTCTCCCCTGGACTCAGAATGTACGTGCTCCTGGACAAGTCACAACACTGTACCCCGAGCAGAGGCCACAAACTGTGCAAAACAGAATTCCAGGGCGGATTGATAAATGGTACGTTCGTGAGGGTGACTTTGTGCGCCAGCATGACACCATCTTGCGCATTACGGAAATTCAAGATGCTTTTTTTGATCCGGCCTTGATAGAGCGCACACAGAAGCAAATCTCTGCCAAGATCAATGCGATGGAAAACTACCGCCAGAAGGCTGAGGCACTGGCCGGACAAATAGAAGCCTTGACGATAAACCGGGTAAATCGCCTCGAGCAGGCACAAAATCGCTATGATCAAGCACGATTTCGGGTGGTATCTGACAGCATGGACGTGGAGGCTGCAAAAGTAGATTACCTCATTGCTGAGGAGCGGGTACAAAGGATGCAACAGCTATTCGAGCAGGGCCTAAAATCTCTGATGGATCTGGAAACCCGACAGCTTACGGTACAAGAAACCCGGGCGCGCCTTATCAGTGCCGAAAACAGATTGCTCGCTTCGCGCAATGAACTCATCAATGCGCGCATAGAGCTCAGCGGTGTAGACAACGATTTTGCCGAAAGGCTCAACAAAGCGCGCTCTGAGCGCAACTCGGCCATGAGTACTTATTATGATACTGAGGCCGAAGTAACACGGATGGAGAATCAACTGGCCAACTTCGAAATGCGCACGAGCAATTACCATATTCTTGCGCCACAAGCCGGATTTGTAACCAAGGCCATTTCGGTGGGTATCGGGGAAAACATAGCTGCAGGCGCTCAGATCGTGAGCATCATGCCATCGAGGTACGACCTGGCGGCGGAGCTCTATATTAGCCCAGTTGACTTTCCACTGCTCAGAATGGACAATAAGGTGAGGTTGATCTTCGATGGTTGGCCGGCAATCGTGTTTTCGGGCTGGCCACAATTGAGCAATGGTACATTTGGCGGTAGGATTGTAGCCATTGACAACTTCATATCCCCCAACGGTAAGTACCGAATTATGGTGGCGCCGGATGAGGACGATATCCCATGGCCACAGGATTTGCGATGGGGCTCCGGGAGCGATGGCATACTCCTGTTTAAGGATGTACCCTTATGGTACGAATTGTGGCGACAGCTCAATGGCTTCCCACCCGATTACTACCACAACCTGGGGCAAGGAACTGTACTTGGAGGTGAGGCTAAGAAGTAAATTGAAGCTGCCATGAGGCTATTCATGCTGAGCATAATATGTGTGTGCCTCTTGCCCGGAGAGGCCCTTCCGCAGGGGCCTGATGTGGACGAGCTGATGGCCGACACGCTCTTAACTTATGGGGACTACCTGGACGCCGTGGAAGCATACCACCCTGTGGCTGAGCTTGCGCGGCTTGAGGTTGTACTTGCTGAAAATGAGCTCTTGCGCTCACGCGGAGGATTCGACCCGGCACTCTACGGAAATTATGCCACCAAGGAATGGAGGAACACCAATTACTATGAGGCCTTGGATGCCGGTATTGTGCTGCCGACTTGGGCCGGAGTGAGCCTGCATGCCGGCTATCAAAACAATGAAGGCGTATTTCTCAATCCCGATAAATCTACCCCAAGCACGGGTCTAGTCAATGCCGGACTCACCGTACAGTTGGGAGCCGGACTGCTCATGGACAACCGAAGGGCAGCCCTGCGCCAGGCGCAAATTGGGCTCGAGCAGGGTCAAATTGAGAGGCAACTCTTGCTCAACCAATTGTACTTTGAGGCCACACAGGCCTACTACAACTGGGCCTTTGCCGAAGAGGCCCTGGTGATCGCCCAGGAAGCCCTGGAGCTGGCCAGCTTCCGCTACAATGCCACAAGAGAAAGCTTCAAGTACGGCGATGTGCCAGCCATCGACACAGTGGAGGCTTACACCCAAGTGCTCAACCGACTGTACAAGCTCCGAGAGGCACAAACTCATTGGGTGGAAGCGGCCAATGTGGTGAGCGTATACCTCTGGGATGAGCAAAAACAAGCGCGAAGCATACCGCCCGGGCTGCGACCCCAAAGGCTTGAACGCGGCAGCTTAACCTTGCGCCGCCTTCCGGCAGAAATAGAGCAGAGCCATCCCGAGCTGCTCTTTCTGGAAGCCCTCAAGGGAAAAGTTGACATAGAGCGCCGACTTGCTGCTGAATTCCTGCGGCCACAAATCGAGTTGAAATACAATTTCCTTTCGGAAAACGTATTCAGTCTGGAGGGTGAAGAATGGTGGGGAGAGCATCGTTTTCTGACGAATAATTACGACATGGGCGCCCGCATCCTCTTCCCGATTTTTCTGAGAGATGCTCGCGGACGGGTGGGAATAAACAAAGTCCGCATGAAGATGATCGACCAGGATTACTTTAACAAGCGAGCGCAGCTCAATGCAAGCCTAAATGCGGCCCTCATCGAAATGCAAAACCTCAGGGATCAAATTGACTTCTTCGATCAAAATGTGCGCTACCTCGATCGCCTGCTAAAAGGTGAACGCGATCTCTTTTTCAATGGTGAGAGTAGCCTCTTTCTCGTAAATGCCCGTGAAACACAGCTCATAGACGTGCGCAACATCTATGTACAGCTTTTGGCCAAGGAGCACATCCTCTTCTCAGAAATTCGGGTGATCGCCGGCGAGGGCTTCGGACAGTGATTTTTTTTTGTGCGCAATTGCCGCTCTTACAGGCAAAATCCGTAATTTTGTGCTCTCTAAAAATGGTGGTTGTAGCTCAGCTGGTTAGAGCGCCGGATTGTGGTTCCGGAGGTCGTGGGTTCGAACCCCATCTTCCACCCCTAAAAAGCCGTCTCGTTAGCAAACGTGACGGCTTTTTTTATGCTCAAACCTCATGAAGCAGAGGGCTGAAATCCGTTTTTGATCCGGAGGCTCCTTCCGCGTAGCTAGCTAATTCAGTATCGATTCAGCGAGTAATCAGTGGCTCTCTCATCCCTTGTCTTCCGAGCTTTTTACCTAAGTCGGCTGCCGAAACAAACACTGTTATGAGTCCGAAACTTACGTAATTCACTGTAATACCGAACCTATTGCTGTGTAGATTAATTTATCATTAAGAAGTTTCCCTTGAGTATTAAACTATCCATAACAATAAGCTAACAGTTGCAGCATGACAGTGCAATTACATTTGCAGCAGCGCAAGGTTGAAGCACGCATAGATGTATACCGCTGTAAAACAACTATCTGTAATAATCATTATCCTTTGCCAATCCCTAGCTTTACAGGCAATTGAGTTGCGTGGTATTGTAAAGGATAGGAGCAATGACGAACCCCTCACAGGAGCCTTGATTCGTGTGGCAGATACCCAGATTCATGCGATTTCGGGCTTGGATGGAAGCTATGTCATTCGCGGACTTGAGCCGGGAAGCTACACCATCGAGGTTTCGTTTATCTCTTTCGAAACGGAAAGGATTGAAGTCGAAATCAAGCCTGATGAGAATGTCAAGAAGCTTGATGTTATCCTCGGGGACTCTAGTATTGACCTGGGAGAAGTGAATATTATAGGCCGACGAAGCAATGACAATGATCTGAGCGCAAGGGCCTCTGAGCGCCTTTCGGCAAATGTGGTCAACGTGATCTCAGCCAAATCCATTGAAGCCTCTCCAGACATCACCGTAGCCAATGTGATACAACGCGTATCGGGCCTCACAGTAGAGCGCAATGCCAACGGTGATGCCCAGTATGCCGTGGTACGTGGCATGAACAAGCGCTACAATTACACTTTGGTGAATGGTATCAAAATACCTTCGCCCGACAACGAAAACCGATATGTGCCGCTGGATATTTTTCCGGCTGAGCTTCTGGATGCATTGGTTGTATCCAAAAGTCTCACTCCCTCCATGGAAGGGGACGCCATTGGCGGAGTGGTTGACCTGCGCATGAAAGATGCCCCCTCCCGTCGCTTGATCAATGTAAGCGCCACCACTGGATTCAACAGCCTCTTTTTCAACAGGCCATATGAGCATTTCGATGTTGGTGCAGTGGATTTTGAGTCGCCGCTGCAGCGTGCCCCTTCCGGCACTGTGGCAGCACCACTTGAATTCTACAGCACCGAAAACCTAAACTTCGAAGAGCGCGACTTTTCTGCCAATCCATTTGCATCAAATGCCCTTAGGCCACACAGCCTTGCTTCTGTTGCACTGGGAGATCGTTTCTTGAATGATCGCTTGGGAGTGATCGTCGCGGGTAGTTACCAAAACACCTTCCGAGGAGCCAATCGCATTGAATTTGGCGTAAGCGACAATACCTTTGGAAATATCAATCCGCGTCTCACACGCTATCAGGAGCGCCTCTATTCTGTGCAGCAGGAGCGTGCAGGCGTGCATGCCAAGGTGGACTACGAACTCAATGAACGCAATACAATCCGCTGGTACAATGCATGGGTGCATCTGCAAAACAATGAAACCCGAACCATCTGGGAAGATGGACTGCGGGATGCCGGCAATGAAAAGACTCTGGAGTACAACTGGAGGGGACAGGTAAACCAGCAGCGCATCTACAATAGCACCCTGAATGGAGAGCATGGCCTGAGCAAGAACATCACCCTGGACTGGTCGCTGGTGTATTCGCTGGCCACCCAAGATATGCCAGACAATTCGCAGATAATTACAGTATCCAACTACGACACCCCGAATCGGGACTTGAGGTGGTTGGTACACGAGAATATCATCCGCATCTGGGAGAACAACTCCGATGAGGACTATGCCGGCTATCTGAACCTGAGCTTCAACACCAAAATAGGTGAGCAGGAGATACTCTTCAAAACGGGAGGTCTCTACCGCATGAAGCGTAGGAGCAACTTTTTTGATCTCTATACCTTCAAGCCCAATCCAGGCGTGCAGGAGTATGTGCCATTCGAAACGGATTACGCTGACTTGACTTGGCGTATTACTGGTGGCTCGGGTACTCCCAGTCACGTTTTGAACTATGATTCCTATGAGGACATTCTAGCCGGGTATGGTGAATTCCAATTCACAGTTGGTAAAACAAACTTTTTGGGAGGCTTGCGAGCCGAGCACACCGACCAGGGATTCTCAACGGCCAATAACAATATTGCTGATGGGAGTCAGCAGTATTTGAGTCTTCTTCCGAGCCTGCATATCAAGCACATGCCAAATGAGAAGACCAATGTGCGCAGCTCGTATTTCCGATCTCTCTCGCGTCCCAGCTTTTTGGAAATCATTCCTTACCGACGACCGGCGACAGAAGAGATTGTACCCATCGGCGGTAATCCGAATTTGGTGGCTGTGGATGCGCATAATTTCGACTTTCGAGTGGAGTATTTCCCCACCCCACTCGATCAGATCATGGTGGGCTTGTTTTATAAACAGATCAACAATCCGATAGAAAACGCCATCTTGCCACCCACCGATCCGAACTTCCCAAGCCACCTGCCTCCCTCTACCACCATGATTCCTCTCAACTTACAATCGGCCACAAACCGAGGTATAGAAGTGGATTTCATCAAGTACTTCAGCAAGTTTGGAGTGCGCTTCAACTACACCTTCACCGATTCAGAGATCGAATCCGTGAAGCGCACCCGTACTCAAATAACCGAGGAGAATATCGGCCAACTTTCCCCATCGCAGTTGGAGTCGCTGGGCATTGGCGATAGCACATTGCTCAATGTAACTCAAACGCGTCCTTTGCAAGGTCAGTCCCGCCACATTGGTAACCTGTCTCTTCTGTACAAAGACATAGAAAAAGGCTGGAATGCTCAACTCTCCTTCGTGTACACCGGAGAGCACATTGCAGTGGTTTCGGCTGGTCTGGACACCGACTGGTGGATGCGCGACATGTTGCTTCTGGACTTTTCACTGGAGAAGACCTTTGGCAAGAACAAAAACTTTACCGCTTTCAGCAAAATCGGGAACCTCTTAAACACTCCTTACGAACTGTACATCAAGCGGCCTCATATTCCTTCAGTAGCTGGAAATGAGCTGCAGCCAAACAGCGATACGGAGACCCTTGTGCGCAGAGACCTCTACTTCCAAAACTTCCTCTTTGGAATCAGATACCACTTCTAAACGAAATCAAAATTTTTCAATCAGTAATTTCAAACCCAATATCCATGAACAAGTTCACTTTTTTTGCAACAGCATGTTTCGCAGCGACAGTAATGTTTACTGCATGCAACAATGACGACGACGACAACGGCGGCGGCGGAGGCACCCCAGCTGATCTGGGCGACATCCACGGCGAAGTATCCGGAACCCTTGAAGCGGGCACTTACCGCATCACACGCGACCTGATCATCCCTGAGGGAGAAACCTGGACTCTTGAGCCCGGTGTTATCCTCGCTTTTGATGGCGATGGACTCTCACCTGAAACCAGCCCTGAAATCACTGTCTTCGGATCTTTGATCGCTGCTGGTACTGAGGATTCTCCCATCATGTTTACCGTAACCGAAGACAAGCGCGATCCTTCCAATGCCTACGAAGGTTTTTGGGGTGGCATCCAAGGTCAGGCTTCTGCCCAAGCCATCGTTCTTCAGCATTGCATACTGGAATACAGCGGTGGGCCTGCTCGCCAAAGTGATGCCTACGATGCCGGAGATCCCCGCTACAGCCTTCTGTTTTTGAACCCTGAGGGCACCCTAATTTTTGATCACTCCACCTTGCGCAATATAGCCGATGACGGAATTCGCCCTGATGGCGGTGGTCGCATGGCCATTATCAACTCTGTATTCTACAATACAGGAGAGACCGGTGGGGAAGGCGTGAATATCAAAGACGGCTCTGTAGGAGATATTGCTTACAATCTGTTTTACAGCGTGGCCACCAATGGCAGCAAGCCTGCAGGTGAAGGCGATGGTGTGGTTCAAACACACATCAACACTTACAACAATACCTTTATCAACTGCGGACACCGCAGGGTACAGGCTGGTCGCGGTGGATCAATCAACTACGAGCAAGGTGCACGAGGAGATGTATACAACAATTTGATTGTTAACTGCCGATTTGGACTTCGCTTCCGTGGTGACCGTCTGCCGGACATCGACAACATCCCCTACAACAACCAGCACTACTACGCTTACGACGCAACCGATCAAGACAATTTCTGGCCAAGCACGGATGTAGATGAAGATGGAAACCGTCTTACAGAAGAGCAAGATGCTGACATCATCCAGATCGATCCTATGTTCGTGAATTACGACGTAAATACCGACAGAATGACAAATCAGTTGGATGATGCTTGGGACTTTCACCTATCCCCGGGTGCACCGGGTGTTGGTGCCGGATACACCGGATTTTCGCCTTACTTCACTACACTTTCAGCTGGAGGAGTTACCGTGACCATTCCCGGCCCATCCGACTACATCGGAGCTTTTGGTGCCAATTGATTCTTTCAATCAGCATTTGATGAAAATGCGACTTCTCCAGCCTCACCGGCAGGAGAAGTCGCTCTCTATTTCCCATCCATATTGTGTGCCATCTGCCCTGTGATTGGGCGTTGGACTATACAGGATGGGCAAAATCCATTTTATCATCACATAATTATCGTTCAAATGAAAGCAGTTCAGAACATAAGCTTAACCTCTTTATTGCTTTGCTGCATGCTTGGAGGCGCTCTCGTGTCTTGCAACAATGACGACGACAATACCGAACCGGAAGCTGAAGCGCATGTATTCAGCAATACAGGCTATTCCTATGCCGACGTTGGCACGGATGATGGATACACCCTTACTTATGACAACCTGCAGAGCCCTGATGAGAATCAGTTGGAAAGCTCTTCAGGGATTGTGGGGAGTCATTCCAATCCACAATACGTCATTATTTGCCAAGGCTCGGGTACAGACAACTTACTTCATGTTTTTAATCGCGAAGCTGAATTTCAAGGAAGCATTGAATTGGCTGGCGCTGAAAATATAGATTGGCAGGATATCGCCATAGGCCCGGGTCCAGTAGACGGGCAGACTTACATCTATGTTGGAGATATTGGCGATCGTGCATCTTCAAGAGACTTCTTGAGCATATATCGATTCGAGGAGCCAGACTTATCGTCCATCAATACTCCCTTTGCCTTAACGGCGAATGACGTGGAGCGCATAGATTTCAGGGTCAATGAAAAAAAAGACTTTCAAACGCTGATGCTGGATCCGCTCAGCAAAGACTTGATAGTGATGGGCACCATGCAGGCAATGACCTACAGGTTGCGCTACCCACAAAACACATCGGCCATAAGCAATGCGGACTACAAAGGTCATCACCGACTGCGCCGAGAAATCAAGGCCGGAGACATTTCACCCGATGGTCGCTACATCATCATCAAAGACGTGGGAGAAGTATTCAAATGGGAGGTTCCTGAAGGAGATGACCCAATCAGGGTAATGTTTGAAGACGTCCCCGTCAAAGTGCCTTACGTAGCTGAAATTGAAGGAGGTGCATTAGGCTGGACAAAAGATAGCCAAACTTACTTCACCATCACAGATACAGATATCAATGCCAATGGCGTGAGACGCGGGCAGCCCATACTTCGTGGGTATACCAGAAACTAAAGAATGAGAACAAGCACTAAGGCTACTTGCCTGTATATCCTGTCGATTTCTTGCATTTTTGTTACTGCCTGCAGTCCTGAAGATGAGGAGCCTCCAGTGGAGGCTCCTCCTATTTTTCAAGCCACATATTCCCGCAATGATCCGGCTCCTGACGAAAGTTTCGAGCATCATATGGGCGAGGAAATCAATACCCCTTTGCAGGAAATCAGCGGACTCGCTACCGGGCGTAAGAATCCAAAGGCCGTTTACGCCGTTGAGGATTCAGGCAATAGGAATGTGGTTTTTGTCAAAGATTCTACAGGCGTTTTGCTCTGTGAATTGGTACTTTTTGGAGCTACCAACCGCGATTGGGAAGATCTCGCCATAGGCCCGGGACCCACTCCAGGAGAATCTTACATCTATGTTGCCGACTTTGGGGATAATCGATCGAGGCGCGAATGGGTGAGGATATACCGTTTCAAAGAGCCCGCGCTGGAGCTTGATACCATTACAGTGCCCTTCCAGCGCATTGTGACCGATTTCGACCAAATCAAATACAAGTATCCGGACGGGCCGAGAGATGCTGAAACCCTCATGATCGATCCCTTCACAAAAAACTTGATCGTTATTACCAAGCGTGAACCCAGAGTGCGGGTATACGAGCTGCCCTATCCGCAAAACACGAGTGACTTCACAGTATGCCATTTTCGCGGAGACCTGCCATTCAGAACCATCGTAGGAGGTGACATTTCCCCGGATGGCAATGAGATACTCATCAAGGATTATGGCGCAATATACTACTGGCCAGAAGTGGAAAGACAGGATCCCATCTACACCATGTTTCATTACGTGCCCGGCACTGTAGCTTACATTCCCGAGGTGCAGGGAGAGTCCATTGCCTGGACAAAAGACGGCAATGGCTATTTCACCATTACTGAAACCGAAACCATATCAACTGAGCCGATCTTGCATTTGTACAATCGGCGCTAAGTGCCAGTCGATGAATGCTCATACATGGATCTGAGCTGTCTGGACCTTCCTTCCTCTGTTTATTCAAACCTGAAAAACCCGATGACCAATAAAGGCCATCGGGTTTCTAAATTTTCTTCGGTAAGCGCCGGATGGTCTTAAATCACCTTGTGATCACCATGCGCTTGGTACCCACCAGTTCGCCATCTACAAAGAGGCTGTAGAGATAAGTGCCGGCTGAAAGGCCCTGCGTGCGGAATTCCACCTGAGAGCGGCCATGTGCAGCGGGCAGGGTCAGGTCTTGCACAGGTCTTCCCTCCAGGCTGCTCACCCTGATGAGGGCTTTGCCGGTATTGGCTGGCAGGTAGTATTGTATGAGTGTGCTTTCGCTAAAAGGGTTGGGCACATTGAGCCCCAGTTCAGGCGCATCGCTCAGGGATGTGCCCTCGCTTTGGCTCTTTTTGCTGTCAAAGCAGCATGCACTCATATCACGCTCAAAATCATTGATGCGCTCGATGGCATTGGCGAGTTGTGCAGCCAGCGCATCATAGTCTTCGCGGCTCACCATGGCTTCGGGCTTCAGCTCCTCAATTTGGGCCTGTTGATCCTGAATGCTCTTGATCAGCACAGGAATCAGATCGCTGTAATACACCCCAAGGCGCTCAGCGTCTACTTTCTGGAGACCACCGTCTTCATCTTCTACCCAGTCCCAGTCACGCACCACTTCTGGCAGAACCTCCTGCAGTTCCTGGGCTATGAGGCCCAGCTTAGTACCTTCCTCAGGATTATTGCGCCATTCGAAGCTCACAGGTTTCAGCTTCATCAAGTCTTCAAGGCCATAGCTCAGCTCCTCGATATTGGTTTTCTCACGTGCATCGGAGGTGTTGATGGTACCATTGGTAGCCCAAATATTCGACCAGCGGAGGACTGAGTTACCAAGACTGGTCACATCATCATTCATGGGTACAAAATTCACTCGGCTGAATCGATACAAATCCTCGGAAGAATTCAAATCATTTTCACTTCGGCTAAGGAACAAGAAACCATTCTCATTGCTTATTGTCCAGTCAAAAGCTGTATCCCCTTCTCTAAACAGTTCAATTTTTGGTGCCTGTGATGGCGATGTTGACAGTGTAAGTGTTGGGTCATTACTGCTACTTATTTCCACATCGCCTCTGAAGTAGCCTGCTTTGGTTATCCCTTTAGGGTTTTTGTACGCGAGACCTCCGTATATCAAGCCTGCATTGTTGGTGCCGAGCACGGCTGCACTATTCGCATAGTCCAGAAAACTGGATCCGTATATTGCCGCGCTATAGGAGTTGCCCCAATTGTTCACTCCACTGATAGCATTGTCGGTTTGCGCCACAGCCCAAGCATTTGCCGCACCGCTATTGTTGGCAGAGCCGGTGCGATTGCCGCGAATGGTACTCCTACCCGGCAAAACAGCAGCCAAGGTGTTGTTGACAAGGAGCAGGTTATTGGTACTGGGTACTGCTCCAATGGCCACTCGCTCTCCGTTATAGCGCATACCGTTGCTGGCCACATTCCATGTGGCACCTGTCCAGTAGGGTACGGAAGAAAGGTTCCCGGAAGGCAGCAAACCAGAAGGGCCCTGTAGACCTTGCGGACCCTGTGGCCCTTGGGGGCCTTGCGGGCCTTGTGGGCCTTGTGGCCCCTGAGGTCCGGGAACACCTTCGCCAAATGAATTCCATGAGCTGCCATCATATCCCTCAAATTCGGATCCATTGTATCTGATCAGACCCTCAATTTCCTGAGAAGTGTTTCCCACCCTGAGTCCACCGGCCAGAGAGAGGGTTCCACTATTGGCACCCAAGGCAAAACTGGGATTGCCAGACTCATTTCGGAATTCATAGAGCAGGTTGCTGGCATTGAAGAACAGCCCATAATTCGGATTTGATTTGGAACGGAAAGCGTAGCGATTGTTGGGTACGAGGTAATCATTGCCACTGCGGAACTCGAGATCTGTTTCAAGTCGGCCATTGTTTGCATTGATTGCAAATACAGCTTCACCCAAACCGTTTCTAAACTCACTCCTTGATTGTGAGCCATTGAAATACAATCCGTAATTGGGATTGGACGTAAGCTGGAAAGCGTACTGATTGGGGCTGATATTCACCGTTTGAGCAGCAGCCGAGCCGACAGCGCACACAGCTACAGCCAAAAGGCCCACTCGGCCTAAATTCATCAAGCTCGCGCATGTGAATTGCTGAAAAGTTTTCATAAGCATAATATTACTTGGTTCTTAGGCAAAAATCAGATAAGCGCCAGAGATGGTTCTCACCCATTTGGATGATTTGTTGGAAAGGTACCGGGTATCATTCTCAATCTTCAGACAATCGCTCCGCAATAAGGGCTCCCTTCCCGGCAGATAGCTATCTTTGCGCGAAATTTTCGGAAACGAAGCAGCCCAAATACAATGTCGCTTATCGATGAATTGCAGTGGCGTGGACTCGTCCATGACATGACCCCCGGTACTGCCGAACAGCTTGAAAAAGAACGCACCATAGGCTACGTGGGCTTCGACCCTACTGCCGACTCCCTCCACATAGGCAATCTGGTGCCCATCATGCTGCTGGTACACCTGCAGCGAGCCGGTCACAAGCCCGTGGCTCTGGTGGGAGGAGCAACCGGCCGGGTGGGCGATCCTTCCGGAAAAACTGCTGAGCGCCAGCTGCTCACCCCAGATCTCATCGAGCACAATCTGGACTGCCAGAAAAAACAGCTTCAGAAATTTTTGCGCTTCGGCGATGGCGATACAGACGCCATGATGGTCAATAACCACGACTGGTTCGAGGATTTCAGCTTCCTTGACTTCATTCGCGAGGTGGGAAAACACATCACCATCAATTATATGATGGGCAAGGACTCAGTAAAGAGTCGACTCGATAGCGGCATGTCATTTACGGAATTCAGCTACCAACTCATTCAGGGATACGACTTCCACCACCTCCATCAGGAGTATGGTGTGAAACTGCAAATGGGCGGCAGCGATCAATGGGGAAATATCACAACGGGTATAGAGCTCAGCCGACGCATGGGCAATCCCGAATCACTCTTTGCCCTCACTGCCCCCCTCGTGAAGAAGGCCGACGGCTCAAAATTTGGCAAAAGCGAAGGTGGCAATGTATGGCTCGATCCCGAAAAGACAAGTCCTTACAAGTTCTACCAATTCTGGCTCAATACCAGCGATGAGGATGTCAGCAATTTCATCAAGGTGTTTTCGCTGAAAAGCAAGGAAGAAATCGAGGCACTGAGCAAGGAACACGCAGAAGCTCCACACCTGCGCAGCCTTCAGAGGGCCCTGGCAGAAGAACTGACCGCACGCATACACAGCGAGCAGGCCCTGTCAAGTGCATTGGAGGCCAGCAGCATTCTCTTTGGCAAGTCCACAGCCGAGGCTCTGCGGCGCTTGAGCGAGCGTGACTTCCTCGACATATTTGCGGGAGTGGAGCAGAAGGAGATTCCCGCTTCGCTCCTTGGGCAAGGCATCGATGTGGTAGAATTCTTATCGGATACCACAGGATTTTTGCAGTCGCGGGGTGAAGCGCGAAGGGCCCTGAAGGAAAATTCGATCAGCATCAACAAAGAACGAATTGGTGAAGGATTGAGCATCAGCTCGGAGCACCTCATCAATGGTGCATACATCCTCTTGCAAAGGGGCAAGAAAAAGTACTTTATCGTCAAGGTGCTTTAAGCCGGATAATGCATTAGAAAATCCCCGCCTGGCCTTACCGGCAGGGCAGGCAGGTATTACGTCCTAAAACTGCTTCAAAATAAGGCGTTTCTCCTTCAACGTAGCGATGCTATGCCTCAGTCCTTAAAACGGCTTATTCTACGGCAATTTAGCCCTCACTACGAAGTTCGAATGCATCATCAGGGTTTAAGGCTCAGCCACCATCAGATTGCAGCCTCTCGTGTCGCTGTAGTCCACGCGGCCCAACACCTCGAAGCTGCCATCTACAGCCCTTCTCCCCAGGTCGGAGGTGGCAATGAAACTGCAGCTGTACATATTTGCCAGATCGGTGACATTGATTGCTCCGCTCCTGCCCTCCTCGGCCGGGCTAAGCGGGTCATTGAGCTCCCTGATTCCTATGCGCATCCAAGGCGGACAGTGAAAGCGCCCCTCTTTTTTGGCGTAAGCCTGAGAGAGCAGCTCGGTCATACCGTACTCCGAGTGAATGCCATCCAGACCAAAAGCCGCCTGCAAGAGCTGATGCAGCTCGCCCCTTGTGATTTCCTCCCGGCGTCCCTTCATACCTCCGGTCTCCATGATGGTGGTGTGTGGGAGGTGGGCGGGATGCCTTTCGGCAAAATCGAGTAAGGCGAAGCTCACTCCGATGAGCAAGGTATGCCGATCACAGGGTTTTTGCAGCAATGCATTCAATGCTTCAAACTCATTGAGATAAAAACCATTGTCAGGATGAGCTGAGGCCTCCATGAGCGCTCTCACCATGTACACAAGCGATGAATCCGCTCGCTCCAGGTAGCCGGGCAATAGGGCAAGAATGCGGTAAGCGGATGGCGGGCCATAAAACTGCTCAAAGCAAGTCATGAAGGAAGTGCGGTACATGGATGGATTCAATACATGGTGCTGGCTCTGCGGGCCACCCGTGCCGCTGCTGCGAAAATGAAGCCCAGGCCCATGAGCCACATCGCCCGGGGAAAGGCTCACTATACGGTGCTGCTTGAAGAGCTCGATGGGCAGATGAGGTATTTCCGAGCTGGACTTTACATCCGAGGAATTCACACCGAGGAGCTGGCAGTACTCCCTATACAGAGAACAGTGAGCAATTTGAAAACGAAACACTTCGAGAGCTTTCTGCTCAAAATCGATCTCTGGAGAAAAAATGATGGATTGCAGGGAATGCACTCGATAGGGGTGGATGAGCTTCAATATTTGTACCTTTACAAAGATAGAAAGCACAGATGAAAGGACACATATACACCCCATGGCTGACAGCATTCACAAGCAGGAAACTTCTTGTCGTGTTTCTATTGCCTCTTCTACTAGTGGCCTGTCGGGATGACGACGAGCTACCGGATGAGCCCGTCATCAACGAGATATCCTACGATATGGCCAGCGATGACCTGAAAGTGCGCTTCACCGATGGAGATGGGGACTTTGGCTTGACCGACGACATGATAGATCCCCCATTCCAAGCCCTAAATAAGGACAGTACCTCCAATTTTTTTCACTACAATCTTCACGTTGAGCCATTTATCAAGCAGGGTGGCGAATTTATTCCGGCAAGCACCAATCCACTGGCCCTTGGCTACCGCTACCGCATTCCCGACCTTACACCTCAAGGGCAAAACAAGCAGTTGCGCGTGCTGGTAACAGTGGATTTTTCAGAAGGCATCAAGGAAGTAAGGAGTCTCTTTGCACCCGACTCCGCCAGCGCTGCCACCCATACCGATACCATCCAATTCAAAGTGACGCTGGTGGACAGAGCGCTCAATGTGAGCCAGCCAGCCTATACACAGCCCAAGGTATTCGGCCCTTCATAAAGCTTTGATTTACACATTTCCCGAAAGGGCCTCAGACACGGCCATCACGTGGTTGCCTGCTTTCTCGATTGAAGAAAACAAATCGCTGTAAATAGTGCCGCTGCGCAGGTTGTACTTGCCTTTCTCAATGCGGGACACATATTCCTTACTGATTTGCTTTTTTGCCTTGTTGAGCGCCTGCTCTGCCTTGAGGGCAGGCTCCAGGCTTATTTGGGTACCTTCGGGCTTATCGAGGTTTTCCATCATTACTTGCATGGCATGCTCCAGCAGATCGAAGAGTTCATTCAACTTGTCTCTCTGTTCCTGGGTGAACCAGATTTTCGCCTCATTTTTCCGCTTCACAGTGATGGATATATGCCTGAATTCATCTCCTAGATTTTCGAGTTCATTGCTAATGCTCAGCATACTGCGCACCCGCTCTGAGACCTCGGGGCTCAATTCGGAAGTGGATATTCTGCTGCAATACTGTGACAATTCGAGCTCCATGCGGTCGGTAATGTCTTCGTACCTTCTCACCCGATCAATCATTTGCAAGCGCTTCCCATCATCTGTCTCACTAAGCATTGCCCTACAGAGCTGCTGCATTTTTAAGACGACCCGAGCAAACTTGTTGACAGCCCTTTTGGCCTCAACGATATTGAGCTCAGAGAGCTGAATGGAGGTGTCGATATAAGCCAGTCGGTGGATCTCATCCTCAGCATTTCGGCTGGGCACCGTCCATGTGGCCAGTTTCACCAGATAGGGCACAAACCATATGAGCAAGGCCAGGTTGAGCACATTGAATACCGTGTGGAGGATGGCAAGAGCTGCCGTAGCCGACTGCAGTCCTGCGGGACTGTCGGTTGTGGGATCCACCGGCAAAAAATTACCGATACCCCGAAGTACATAGGGCAATATCAGGAGCATCCAGCCCACCCCAATCACATTGAAAAGGGTGTGTATGCGGGCGCTTCGCTTGGCGTGGACATTTCCCACAAGTGCAGCAATTTCAGCGGTAGCAGTGGTTCCGATGTTTTCACCCAAAACCATTGCCGCGGCCGTCTCCAGCGGAATCACCCCGCTGGCACAAAGGGTCATGGTGAGGGTAATGGCTGAGGAGGAACTTTGCACCACGACCGTGATCACGATGCCGAGCAGCACGAAGAGCAGATTGCCCAGAAAGGGAATCTCTGAGTAAGCCACCAGAAAACGCACCAAGGCAGAGTCTTCCGTGAAGCTGGGCACCGTGGATCGAAGGAAGCCCAAGCCCATGAAGAGCAGCGCCAACCCAATAATTGGCGTGGCCCAGGTACGGATTTCCCGCTTTGAAAAAAACAAAAGCGGAAATGCCAGCGCGAAGAGAGCAAGTGCATAAAGTGTGATATTCACCCTCAGGCCAAAGAAGGATACGAGCCATCCCGTGATGGTGGTTCCGATATTGGCACCCATCATAATCCCGGCAGATTGGCTCAGACTGATCAGACCGGCATTGACAAAGCTCACCGTCATTACTGTGGTGGCACTGGAGGACTGCAAGAGTGCAGTAAGCCCAAATCCCGAGAGCACACCCGTAAAGCGATTCCGGGTCATGCCGCCCAAGGCTTTGCGCAGGCGCCCACCGGCCGAGGCTTGCACCCCTTCGCTCATGGTCTTCATACCAAAAATGAACAGCCCCAATGCGCCAATCATCAGGAGAAAACGGGTGAATCCCCAAGGCAATCGGGTTTCAAACTGCTTACGCGGCAACCAGATAAAACTTCCTTTGGATCCAAGTTCAGATTTACTTGAATAGCCCAGTTGATATTGATAATTGGATGCTGCGCTCAAGTCGTAGAGCTCCAAGCGTCCTTGCATGTAAGGTACTGTATCGGAATAGAGCCAGAATTCGCCCTCACTGGCCAAGGTGGCCGAACGGTTGTACCTCACGCAAACCCACTGTATCTTTTCTTGTCGATCACTGTCGACCTGCCAATAAATTTCTAGCAAATCATCCTGAGCGACTGCTCCATAATGCTCAATACCCTGCTGAGCATTGAGCAGGCTACCTTGCCCAAAAAAAAGGGCAATCAGTAGTATCATCCCAGGCAGAGTGCGCAGCACGGATTGTGGATTTAGAATGGGTGGGCAAAGCTAAGGCCCGAAATATAAAGTATTTCTCGCCCAATATTAATCTTATGTTAACTCTATTTTCGTAGTTCTAGCTTGCAAAATTCTATTTATCAATTTGAATAGACATCTCAGCGGTCATTGAGCCTACTGAAAATGTGAGCATTCGCCTTTTGGGTAAAGAAATATTAATGACTCATTAAATTTCAATTAACCATGTTCCAATACTTTCGGCAGCGAAACTAGGAATCCATGACCTTCGGTACCCAGATTATTGCCCTAAGAGGAGAGAACAGCGAGTTCGACAAGCTTGAGAAGGTGATGATCAAGACTCAATTACAGTTCAAGGTACTATCGGATTACGACCTGTTCATGAGCGACCTTATCGAACTGAAGCCCAAGCTGGTTCTTCTTGACCTGCAACTCGATGAGCGGGATGCTGTGGATGTATTGAAGGAATTGGAATTTCTTGAGGAGCGGGATGAACTCACTGTAGTGGTACTCGGAGATGGTATGGAGAAATACATCGAAATCACAGCTCTAAATGCCGGGGCTGACGACTATCTGGTGAAACCCATCAACAAGCGCATTTTTGCCAGCCGCCTTAAATCTTGGCTGCGCAGGCAGGAGCGGCTTACCAAGATTAAACACAGTGAAAATGGGCATATTGACTTCGGTCTGGACAGAGATCGGTTCAGCCTCACCATACGCAATCGCGAGATATCTCTTCAACCTAAAGAGTTTGAAATCATACATTTACTTTTCAGCAAACCTCGAAAAGTATTTACCAGGAAGGAGATTCGGGATGTGGTATGGGGCGAGGCCAGTCAAGCCCGAAGCCGCACCGTAGATGTGCATATCACCAATTTGCGCAGTAAGATTGGGCGTGGCTACATAAAGACCTACAAGGGTGTAGGGTACAGCCTTGAGATACCCCGCGATTAAAGCCCCAAGCGGTATACCGGTATGCGCAGGTAATTGGGCTCCCGGTATTTCGAATTCTGGTAGATGAAGTTGAGTTGGGCATTGGCGTCTTTTGCAAATGCGGGATCACTGCTCTTCTTGTCTTCAAAACTCTTGCGGAGCAAAGGGTTGCGCTTAATCAGCTCGGCAGCAGTTTCTTCAAAAAGGTAGGCTGAAAAATACTCCTTTTGCATAAGCACCTGATCGAAGAAATTCCAATTGAAGTAGCTGTCGGGGCCTTCGGGATCAAAGACCTGCGCCAGGAAGGCATTGGCAGATTGATTGCATGGAATGATGTAGTCACCCTCCCTGAGTTGAACACTCACTGGCCTGAGCACTGTGCGCGTTTCGAAGTGCAGGTAGTGCCCCTCATAAGGCTTGTCGACGGTCTTATAATCTTCCACGAAGTATGCCTCTGCATTGACTAAGCTATCTTGCCCCAAGCGCCGATACTGCACCCCTGAAGCCTCCAACTTTTCGATCAGATGGCTCCAGCCTTGCGGCAAAGCAAATGCCTTGGGCAGCTTAAATTTCCTTACAGACAGATGTGTTCCGTAATATGGTACCTTATCGCGGTATGGCTGCGTGCTGTTGTAGTACAGCCTCGGCAGGCCGGTGACTTTGCTCAGCAGGCTATCGACCCTGTATCCGATAAAATTGATACTATCCACCTCATCGCTATGCTCCCATTGGGTGGTAAACTCCCTCTGAGAGCGGCGCGAATTTTCAGCAGAGGCGTAGAGGGAGTGTATGGTTGAGCGGTGCTTAAGCATTACCTCTTCCAGAGATTCGAGAAAGCGTCGGGTGGCCTCCACGCGCTTCTCATAGGGCTTGAGCATGTGGGCCTCCGTGATGAAGCCCAGTGCCCCCCAAAGCGCTGCATAGCCCGTGCTGTATCGCGCGATATCGGTAAAGGCGTAAATACCCTGCTCCGGTGTGGCCCCTTTGGTGTAAACATATGGATTCATCTCTTCGCCGCGTTCGGCCATTGCTTGATAGATATTGGGCACAATTTCGCGTTGCAAGAGCATGCCCTGCATGCGTGGCAGGCCTTCGGGCATGGTATGGATCAAGCTTATTGCCAAAGGGTAATCCGCGCCATTGCTTGTATGTGTGTCCACAAAAACCTGAGGCTTCCACTCGTGAAAGGCGCGCTGCAAGCTTAAAGTGTTCGCGGCATCTGCCTTGGTAAAGTCGCGGTTGAGATCCAGATTTTGGGCATTGCCCCTGAAGCCATATGCATCCGGGCCATTCTGATTCACCCGCGTGAGACCATTTCGCTGCAGAGCACCGCCGATATTGTACACAGGAAGGATCACATATACAATTCCTTCTTCGGGCTCAGCCGCACGCTCTTCGGCAAATTGCATGGAAGCCTCGATGCCGCAAGGCTCACCTGCGTGAATGCCATTGATCACCATGCATATGATGTCTCCTTGGGCATGGCTGCGCTCCGCTTCAAAGTACCCTCTGCTGTCGATGATAAAAAGGTGTAAGCTCAAGCCCGAATCGGTGGTGCCAACCTCTACAAGTCGGGTGCTTTTGGGATGGCGCTTTGCAAGCTCGGTGTAAGCAGCTATGGCCTCCTCATAAGTCGGACTTGGCTGGGCGACACTAAAGGCAGCACAAAAAAGAAGAAAAAACAGGCCGGTGATAAGCTTTTGCACAGTGGGTAATTTTATGGGCGAAGATAACATCGACAAAAGCTTCGGCCAATGCCTGTGGCATCCAAAGCCACACAACTTATCCACTTGCCAATGTGGCTTCGTTTTTCTTTTTTTGCGAAAGCACAAAGCCCTTACCAAAGCCAGGACAACACCGCAAGCATGTCAATGCTGCAAAGGAAATGAATATTTCGGGCGATCGATTGAGAATCGTGCCCGAGAATGTACCCAGAACCGCGTATAAAGCAAGCCTCGAGGAAACATTGACCTAACACAATTAACCAAAACATAACACATACACCGGGCAATACTCGTACTTTTGCGCCAGCATCCAATCACATTCATTGAGGCCTATATGGCAAAGAAGATGAAAATACTACTTGTAGACGATGAGCCAGACATCGTCGATCTGGTAAGCTACAATCTGGAGCGCGAAGGCTACGAAGTAAAGACTGCCAGCAATGGACGCGATGCCATCACCGTGGCATCATCCTTTTTGCCCGACCTGATCTTGCTAGATGTGATGATGCCCGAAATGGACGGCATAGAGACCTGTGCAGAGATTCGTGAGCTGAGCAGCCTGAAAAATGTATTGATCGCTTTTCTAACGGCCCGTGGCGAGGATTACTCCCAGATAGCCGGCTTCGAAGCAGGTGCCGACGACTACATACCCAAGCCCATCAAGCCGAAGGTGTTGATGTCGCGTATACAGGCCTTGCTGCGCAGAAAAAGCAGCAACAACGATGGCTCTACCATCGACCAAGTGGGAGATGTAATTATCGACAAGGAAAAATATGTCGTAATCAAGCAAGGCAAGGAGATCAACCTTCCCAAAAAGGAATTCGAATTGCTATCCCTGCTCATTAGCAAGCCTGGAAGGGTATTCACAAGAGAAGTGATCCTGAGCACCATCTGGGGCAATGATGTGGTGGTGGGCGACCGAACCATCGATGTGCACATCCGCAAACTCCGCGAAAAGTTAGGATCGGGCTTCATCAAAACGGTGAAGGGAGTGGGCTACAAATTTGAAGATAAGTGATGGGGCGCAGCCCCAGAAGCATCGCCATCATTGCCGCTGGGCTCACCGCCCTCGCAATAGCTTTAATAAGCACGCTGATACAGGCAGCCATCAGCGGTTCGGTGCAGTGGCTGCACAGCTTTCTCATCTTGCTTTTCTCCTTTCTCATAGCCTGGGCGGTGTATTACAAAACACTGCAGCGCTTCATCTACAACAAGATAAAGCTGATATTTCGAAATATGCACGCTCTGAAAGTGGAGCGGGAATCTTTTCGCTTCAACATGAATGAGGACGTGATAGGCGATGTGAACAAAACAGTGGCCAATTGGGCGCAAGACAGGATGGAAGAAATCAAAGACTTGCGCGAAAAGGAAAACTTCCGAAAGGAGTTTATCGGCAATGTGGCCCACGAACTCAAGACGCCCATCTTCAGCATACAAGGTTATATCCTCACCCTTTTGGAAGGGGCATTGGAAGACCCCAATTTCAACCGAAAATTCCTGAAAAAAGCAGCCAAGTCGGTCGATCGAATGACGATGATCGTGGAAGACCTCGATACCATCACGCAATTCGAATCGGGCTCGATGCAACTCGAACTCGGTAAGCTGGATATCGTGGAGCTCACCCGCGAAGTGATCGAAAGCCGCGATCAGGAGGCTGAGCAGCGGGATATCAGCCTCGTATTCGACAAGCCCTACGATCGCCCCATTTATGTGAAGGCAGATTCCTTTCGCATCAGCCAGGTGCTTACCAATCTGCTTACCAATTCCATCAATTACGGAAAACAGGGCGGTAAGACCACCGTACGCTTCATCGATATCGACGAGCACATACTGGTGGAAGTGGAAGACAATGGCCCCGGAATAGAAGCCGCCCACCTGCCGAGGTTGTTTGAGCGCTTCTTTCGTGTGGACAAGAGCCGATCCCGGCATCAGGGAGGCACCGGTCTGGGGCTCGCGATTTGCAAGCATATCATGGAGGCGCACAAGCAGAGCATAGATGTGCGCAGTGAGATAGGTGTGGGATCGATATTCTCCTTCACCCTCGATAAGGCGCGGTAGCCCTGGCATCTACCATTGTAGCTTTACAGCAAAAAAGATCGCTTCAGCCAATCCACTGCCGCAAAAAACCTTGCAGATCGAAGCGGGAGAATTGCGGTGGCTGAAAGTCGGCTGACACTTCTTCCCGATACTTCAATTCTCGATGACTGGAACTTTGAAACCACTTCATCTCCGCGCAGCGGCCTGCCAGGTAGAGCTGCTCGGGCTGGCCTGGGGTGGGCACAAGCAGCGCCCGGCAGCCCAGAGCCGATAGGTCGCATAGCGTAGAATAGCCGGAGCGACAAATCACATAATCGGCCGAGAGCAGGAGCCGCGTCAATTGCGCATCATCCAAAAAAGCAAACTGCTCGCATTGGCCCTTTTTGCCGGAAGGCGCGTCGCGCAAATGGGGCAAGCCACGCACCATGGCCGTGGGGCCATCGAGCTGATTAAGGTGCTGCTGACAGGCTTCTTCAAAAAAACTGCGCTGGGGCTCGGGGCCACTGATGAGCGCCACAGCGCGGTATTTGCACTCTGCATCGTCGAGCGGCTTTAGGCGGCTCAAGGGGCCAATGTGCTGTATGGGCTTTTCGCAAAAAGGATTGTGCGTAAGGCCATCCGCGAGCCCCTCCTCCACATCGGGCACCCAGATTTGATCGAAATTATTCAGCCAGTGGCCAAGCTCCTTATTGATGCTTTTTCTGAAAACGGGGCTGAGCAGATGCAATTGATGACTTACAAGCACCGAGGGCACATTCCTGTGGTACACTCCGTACAGATTATCGGAAATGATGGCATCAAAACTGTGCCGGTTTTGCATGCTCCGTATCCATTCTTGCTGCTTGCGGTTCCACCTTTTTTGCGAAAGCGAATGCCTGAAAAGGCCCCAGGAAGCGCCCCATCGACCATAGCGAATGCGCGGAGCCGGGAGCTCATGTGAGGGCAAGTCGGGATAGCGATTGCGCAGGTATTCCAAGGCTTGGCCGGAGCTGGCCATGCTCAGCTTGCAGCCCAGCTCCCGCAAGGCTTCCACCACGGGCACCATGCGGCTGGCATGGCCGAGCCCCCAATCCAGCACCGCGAGTAGTATGCGTCTTTTCACGACGCTAAAGTAAGCCCATGATTCATTAGCCCATCAAAAAAGGAGTAAACCGTGTAGTGATGGATGGGAAAATGCCTCAAGTCAACGGTAGGCAAGGCGAATGGAGGAGGCAAAACAGCACAGCCATCTGTGAGCGATTCCCTACTTTTGCCCTTAGCGATCTTATGGGTAAAAACAAGCTGGCGCATTTTGCCGAAATGAAAGTCCTCCGCTGTGCCATTGAGCCGGAGAAGGAGGAGTATATTCCAGGCAGGCATTCACTGAGTGGCAATTGGGGCAAAGACTTTTTCGGAAACGACAATCCGATCACACTTGAATTGGGCTGTGGCAAGGGCGAATATGCCATCGCTTTGGCCCGCAAATACCCCGATAGAAACTTCATCGGTGTGGATGTGAAAGGTGCCCGGCTGTGGCGCGGCTGCAAGACGGTGGAGGAAGAAGGCCTGCCAAATGTTGCTTTTCTGCGCATAAGGATCGAGTTTGTACATCACTTTTTCCATCCCGGAGAGGTTGAGCACATTTGGCTCACATTCAGCGACCCACAACCCAAAGACAAAAAGGAAACGAAGCGATTGAGCGGCAAGCACTTCCTGCGGCGCTATGCCAAATTTCTTGCACCGGGAGGGCGGGTTCATCTCAAAACCGACAGCAGCTTCCTCTATCACGCCACCCACGAAACCATCGCGAAAGGAGAGCACTGCCTGCTTTTTGACACCGCCGATCTCTACGGAGAGGGATTGGAGCGGCTGGATGCCGATCGCAGAGATTTGCTGCAAGTGAAAACCTTCTACGAACAAAAGTTTTTGGCCCAAAACAAGCCCATTCACTACCTTTGTTTCACTCTGAATGACAGGCTCAATAAAAATATCTGAACAGCACAAAGACTTCTTCAAGCAGGTGTATCAGGTGGTCAAACAAATACCTCCTGGCCGCGTTACCAGCTATGGTGCAATCGCGCGGTTTTTGGGCATGGCCCGCTCAGCCCGAATGGTGGGTTGGGCCATGAACCACAGCCACCATCTGGAAGAGCCCATTCCTGCCCACAGGGTGGTGAACAGACAGGGATTGCTCACCGGCAAAATGCATTTTGGAAGTCCCGACCGCATGCAGCGTCTGCTTGAAATTGAAGGCATCACCGTGCAAAATGATCAAGTAAGGGACTTCGAAAAACGCTTTTGGGACCCTGTCGCAAACCTCGAAATTCCCTAGCAAGCAAAGACAATCACAATGAGTATGGAACTCCACGAAAGAAATATACGACAAGCCCTCAGCAAGGTCATGGAGCCCGACCTAAAGAAAGATATCATTGAGCTCGACCTGGTGCGCGACATAGCGCTCAGCGAGGAGGGCCTCCGCTTCACACTGATGGTACTCAACCCGGCCATGCATGCCAGAAAGCGATTGGAAGGAGCTTGTCGCTTCGCTTTGGAGCGCAACTTTGGCGAGGCGCTCAAGAGCATAGAGATCGACGTGAAGCTCATGGCGAGCAAGGATCAAACACCCGATTTGCGCAAGATACTGCCCGGGGTGCAGCACATCATAGCGGTAGCCTCCGGCAAAGGCGGGGTGGGCAAATCGACCGTATCGGCCAATCTGGCAGCGGGATTGGCACAGCAGGGACATCGCGTAGGGCTGGTGGATGCCGATATTTATGGGCCCAGCATGCCACTGATGTTCAATTTGGTGGGCGAGAAACCCCAAACGGTAGAGGTAGATGGAAAACGCTATATCGAGCCGCTGAACAGCTATGGGGTTAAGGTGCTCTCCATCGGTTTTTTCGCCGATAATTCACAGGCCATCGTGTGGAGGGGGCCCATGGCCAGCAAAGCCCTCAATCAGATGTTTAGCGATGTATACTGGGGCAGTCTCGATTACCTCATCATCGATTTGCCACCGGGCACCGGCGATATTCACCTAAGCCTGGTACAAAACATTCCCCTCACGGGAGCGGTAGTGGTAAGCACGCCGCAGCAAATCGCTCTTGCAGATGCCCGCAAGGCGGTGGACATGTTTCGCTTGGAGCAAATCAATGTCCCCGTATTGGGACTTATCGAAAACATGGCCTACTTCACTCCGGCAGAACTTCCCGATCGGAAATACTTCATATTCGGCAAGCAAGGCGCCCGCATGCTGGCTGAGGATATCGGCATCCCCTTTTTGGGAGAGCTGCCCATCATCGGTTCCATTTGCGAATCAGGCGATGTAGGTCGGCCCGCTGTGCTGCAGGAAGAAAGCCTTTCGTCTCAAGCCTTTCAGGAAATAATTCGTAATTTTGAACAGGTTTTAGAAAAGGGACCGAAAGTTCCTGAAAAACCTATTTGAGAGGCACACAAGCAAAATGAAAAGCCTAAAAGATCGAATCGAAGACGCACTGGCCCAGCTCAGGCCATTCCTGGAAGCCGACAGGGGGGATATCACCCTCGTGGAGGTGACCGATACAATGGTAGCGCGTGTGGAGCTGCATGGAGCCTGCAAGGATTGCTCTATGAGCTACATGACCCTCAAAGCCGGGGTGGAAGAAAGCATCCGCAAGGTGGCTCCCGAAATCAAGAAAGTCGAGGCCATCAATGGGCTTAAGCCTGCTTAGGGCCATAGATTGGAATTTCTTTTCGCTTTCGCCAAAACAATTCTCCGCATTTTTCATTGATCATTGTAAGATCCTATTTCTACTCATATCGTGGAACCTACAAACAGCAAAACCGCCCTCCAAGCTAAGGAAGAACGCAAGGATGTAACCATCCTATTCGCGGGCGATTCCGGTGATGGTATACAGCTTACCGGCAGTCAATTTTCAAATACCAGTGCCCTTTTTGGCAATGACATAAGCACCTTTCCCAATTTTCCCGCCGAAATCCGGGCCCCACAGGGCACCATCGCGGGCGTCTCGGGCTTTCAGCTCAATTTTGGGAGTGTTGAGCTCTTCACTCCGGGCGATCTTTGCGATGTGCTGGTGGTGATGAATGCCGCCGCCCTCAAAGCCAATCTTCACAACCTCAAGCTGGGCCGCACCATCATTGCCAATAGCGCGGGCTTCGACAAGCGAAATCTGAGCCTCGCCGGATACATAGACGGCAACAATCCATTGAGCGATGGAAGTCTCGGCAAGTACCGCGTGATAGAAATCGACATCACCAAACTCACCCGTGAGGCCCTAAAAGAGACATCACTGGGTACCAAAGAGAAAGACCGCAGCAAAAACATGTTTGTGCTGGGTTTCCTCTATTGGATGTACAACCGGAAAATGGAGCCCACGGAGCGCTTCATACAAGAGAAATTTGCCGGCCACCCCGAACTTATCGAAGCCAATATAGCCGTGCTCAAAGCAGGCTATCACTACGGCGACACCAGCGAGACATTTACCACCCGCTACGAGGTGAAGCCGGCTCCACTGCCCAGTGGTGTATACCGCAATATCATGGGCAATCAGGCCATCGCAATTGGCCTCATCGCCGCTTGCCAAAAAGCGGGATTGAGCCTCTTCTATGGCTCCTACCCCATCACCCCGGCCAGCGACATACTTCACGAACTCGCGCGGCATAAAAATTTTAATGTGCGCTCCTTCCAAGCCGAGGATGAGATTGCCGCCATCACCTCTGCCATTGGAGCTTCCTTTGCGGGAAATGTGGGCATAACAGCCTCCAGCGGACCGGGAATAGCCCTAAAGGGCGAAGCACTGGGACTCGCTTGCATGCTCGAATTGCCACTGGTAATCATCAATGTACAGCGTGGTGGCCCCTCTACAGGCCTGCCTACCAAAACCGAGCAAGCCGACTTATTGCAAGCGGTGTACGGACGGAATGGAGAAGCCCCTATCCCTGTAATCGCACCTTCCTCGCCAAGAGATTGTTTCTCGATGGCCTTCGAAGCCGTGCGCATCGCAGTTGAGCACATGACTCCGGTGTTCCTGCTCAGCGACGGCTACCTGGCCAATGGTGCAGAGCCATGGCGCTTTCCCAAATCCACTGACCTCGGCACCATCAAGGCACCCATCCGAAAGCAGAACCCTAAAGATGACTGGCAGCCTTATACCCGCGACGAACGCGGCGTGAGAGAGTGGGTATTGCCGGGCACCGAAGGCATGGAGCACCGCATAGGCGGTTTGGAAAAAGAGGATGGAAGCGGCAACATTTCCTACGACCCCGAAAACCACCAAAAAATGGTCGACCTCAGGGCCGATAAGGTTGCGCGCATCGCCGATTTCATCCCTGCCCAAGAGGTCGATCAAGGCGAATCCAGTGCAGCACTGTGCATTTTGAGCTGGGGCTCCACCTACGGCGCCATCAAAACGGCTGTGCGGGAGCTCAGAGCCGAGGGGCAGGATGTAGCCCATATCCACCTCCGCTACCTGAATCCCTTTCCGAAAAACACGGGGCAGCTGCTCCGCTCCTTCGGTAAAATCATGGTTCCGGAACTCAACAAAGGTCAACTGGTCAAAATGGTACGAAGCGAATTTCTGGTCGATGCCAAGCCCCTCACGAAGGTAAAAGGCCTGCCCTTCACAGCTACAGAGATCAAGGAATCGGCACTCAAAGCATTGCAATCATGAGCACAAATACTGAAAACAAACTCACAGCCAAGGATTTTTCCAGTGATCAGGATGTAAGGTGGTGCCCCGGATGTGGGGATTACTCCATCCTGAAGCAAGTACAAACCATCCTGCCAGAGCTCGGCTTAAAGCGGGAAGAAATCGTTTTCATTTCGGGCATTGGTTGCTCCTCGCGCTTTCCATACTACCTCAACACCTTTGGCATGCACAGCATCCACGGCCGCGCCCCCTCCATTGCGAGTGGCCTCAAGGTAGCCAACCCCAATTTGAGCGTATGGGTGATTACCGGCGATGGGGACGCCCTCTCGATAGGGGGCAATCACCTCATTCACCTGCTGAGGCGCAATTTCGACATGAACGTGCTGCTCTTCAACAATGAAATATACGGCCTCACCAAGGGCCAATACTCCCCGACCTCGCCCGAAGGTAAGGTGACGAAAAGCACCCCGATGGGCTCAGTGGATCATCCTTTCAACCCACTGGCCCTGGCAGCCGGAGCCGATAGCACCTTCATCGCCCGAGCCATGGACAGGGATCCCGTGCACCTGCGCGAAATCCTGCTCGAAGCCAGCCGACACAAAGGCACCTCGCTCTTGGAGATCTACCAGAATTGCAATGTATTCAATGATGGTGCATTTTCCCCTTTTACAGATAAGCAAAGCAAAGCCGACAACACCATTTTTCTGGAGCATGGCAAGCCCTGTGTGTATGGAAAAGACGGCAACAAAGGGCTCAAACTCGACGGCGCCCAGCCCGTGGTGGTCGACTTGAGCTCTGGCGACAACAGCCTCGAAGATCTCTGGGTACACGACAAGTATGATCGTTTCAAGTCAGGAGTGCTTATGCGTTGCTTCGACACTCCCATGCCCGATCGCGAAAGCCTGCCCCGCCCCTTCGGTGTGTTCTACCAAGAGGATAGGCCTTGCTATGAAGACTTGCTCCAGGAGCAGATACAGGTGAGCGTGCAACGCAAGGGGCAAGGTGACCTGGATAAGCTCCTTAAAGGCACCAATACCTGGGAGATCGCCTGATTGCAGGCCACGATGATAGCGCTCATTCGAGAGTCCCTGCTTCCGCAAAATTGAGTGCAAGCGCTTCCTTGCGGGAGCCCACAGAGTGATTAAGGCTTTTGCAACCTGAATTATCTGAGCACTACGAGTCGCTCCGTATCGAGCTTGATCAGGATAAACAGCAACATGGTAAAGCCCCATAGGGAAGATCCCCCATAGCTGAAAAAGGGCAGTGGAATACCAATCACAGGCGCGAGCCCAATGGCCATACCAATATTGATGAGCAAGTGCATGAAGAAGATGCAGGCCACAGCGTAGCCATAGATCCGCGTGAACTTCGAGCGCTGCCGCTCGGCGATGATCACCAGCCGGATCATCAAGACCAGAAAGATGAGAATCACCGAGGCCGAGCCAATAAAGCCCCATTCCTCACCGATGGTACAAAAAATGAAGTCAGTGCTCTGCATGGGCACATATTTGAACTTGGTGAGGGTGCCTTCGAGATATCCCTTTCCGGAAAATCCGCCGGAACCAATGGCTGTCTGCGATTGCTTCACATTGTAACCGGCACCGAGGGGATCCTCCTCCAATCCCAGCAGTATATTGATCCGAATCTTTTGGTGTGGTTCCAATACATTCTCAAAGAGCTGATCGAGCGTAGCAATGAACAAAAGGCTTCCGATTGCTGTGGCAAGAAGCAGGGCGTAATTGCGCTTCCTGAAACGTGGGAGTACCATTTTGCCAATAGCGAAAAAAGCCACAACCGTGATCAATGCGATGATAAACATGAGCACGTAGTGGCCCGGCACTGCATAATCGCTGAAGGGAATCCCCACCTCAGTAGATTTTAGCAAGAGCGAGAGCACAGAGAGGATGGCAGCAAGCAGGCCGAGCAGCAGAATATTGCCCGAAAGGCCCTCTCTGTACAAGACCAAAATAAAGGCCGCAAATACCAGTACTGTTCCGGTATCGGGCTGCAACATGATGAGCATGGCGGGAAACAAGATGATCGCCGCCGAGATGAGCTTGCTGCGCATACTTGAGAATTGCGCCTCACTGGAGCTCAAATAATGAGCGAGCAATAAGCTGATGCCCACCTTACTAAACTCGCTGGGCTGAATACCGAAGCTACCAAAGCCAAACCAGGCCTTGGCTCCGTTGATCTCCCGACCAAAAATGAGCACGAGCACCAAAAGCACACAGGTAATTCCGTAAAAAATGGGAGATATCCGCTTGATAAAATCGCCGTCGAGCATCAAGATAATGGACGCTATCACCACGGCACCAAGCATCCAGATGAACTGCTTACCGTATTCCTGACTCGCGTCAAAAATGGAAGGTGCAGCCTCATTGTAACTGGCTGAATAGATATTGAGCCAGCCCATAATCATCAGCAATACGAAGACCACTACGGTAAACCAGTCAATATTTCCCAAAAGGCTTCTACGGCTTCTCACAGCAAGTTGGCATTCACCATGCGGGCTTCCACATGGGGTCGGGTTATGGTATCGGTGAGGTATTTCTCCATCATCAAGCTGGTAATGGGGGCGGCCCATGTAGAACCAAAGCCCACATTCTCTACATAAACGGCGATCGCGATGCGCGGATTGTCTTTGGGGGCAAAAGCCATGAAAATGGAGTGATCCTTTCCATGGGGATTCTCGGCCGTTCCTGTTTTTCCACAGACTTCAATATCCGGACTAAAGCGCACACCGCGCCCTGTTCCGGCTTCAATCACCCGATACATGCCGTCCACTATTTCCTCAAAGTGCATTGCATCTATACCCGTATAGCGTTTCTGGGTATAAGTGCTATCGGTGATAGGCTGTCCATCAATCGCCTTGATGTAGTGAGGCACATAGTACCAACCCCTATTGGCTATGGTGGCGGCAATATTGGCCATTTGCACAGGAGTGACACCCAGCTCCCCCTGCCCTATGGCGAGAGAAATAATGGTATGGGCATTCCAGCGTTGACTGCCGTAGTAGCGATCGTAATAAGTCGACTCGGGCACAAAACCACTCACCTCACTGGTAAGGTCTACCATGAGCCGCTCTCCAAGTCCGAAAGCCGAGATGTAGCTGCGCCATTTATTGTATCCCTCTTCGCTGCTGGGATACTTCTCAAGCACCCGGCGAAACACATGGCAATAGTAGGCATTGCAACTGGTCTGTATGGAGTAAGCCAGATCGGCCGGCGAGGAGTGGGCATGGCAGCGCGGACGCAACCGACCGCCGAAGTAGTAGCCTCCCGGACACGAAAAGCGAGAGGAAGGCTCGATAACGCCCTCCTGGAGCCCGATGAGCCCTTGCACCAGCTTGAAGGTAGATCCCGGCGGGTACTTGGCCATAAGTGCCCGATTGAAAAGTGGCTTAAGCGTGTCAGTGCTCAACATGCGGTAGTTGCTTCCCCGCACGCGCCCTACGAGCAGATTGGGATCATATGCGGGATTGGTGACTATGCAAAGTATTTCGCCGGTTGCAGGTTCAATGGCTACGATGCTGCCACGCTTGTTCTGCAACAGCTGCTCTCCGTATAGTTGCAAGTCGAGGTCTATGGAGCTGGTGAGGTTTTTACCCGCCTCGGCCAGGGTGTCAAAGCGCCCTTCGGCAAATGGGCCTTTCTCGTTGTTGTGGACATCTACAAGCACATAGCGCTTTCCGCGTTTGCCGCGAAGGCTCTCCTCATAGATGGCCTCCACACCGCTGGCGCCGATATAGTCACCCCGCTTGTAGTATGAATTCTTATCGATGATGGCCGGAGTCACCTCGCTCACATAGCCCAAATTGTGGGCTGAGGTGGGTCGCGGGTAGTAGCGCAGGGTACGAGGCTGCCCATAGAAGCCATTGAATCTGTGCAAGTTTTCGGCTATGCGCGTATAGTCGGCGGCGGGTATCTGCTTCTCAAATATCGAGGGCTTGTAGCGGCTATAGGCTTTGGCTTTTTGGAGCTTCTCGCGAAAAGTGGGCAAGTCGATGCCCAGCAATTCGCAAAAAGCCAGGGTATCCATTTCGTCCACATCGCGCGGCAGCACCATCAGATCGTAGATGGCCGTGTTGGAAACCACCACATCGCCCTTGCGGTCGAAGATGAGGCCCCGCGAAGGATATTCCGTGATGACCCGCTCACTGGCATTTGCTGCGTATATCTTCCATTGATCATCAAAGACCTGGATGTACATCAGGCGCAACAAAAATATCACAGATACAGTGATGAAAATGGCAATGATGGTAAACCGGCGTTCGCTCAAATTCATGCCCTGCGTGCAGATCGTTTGGGGAAACTGAGGTATTGGCTCAGCAATACCAGCGTGAGCGTGAATACCGTGCTGAATATCACCCTCAAAAGGGTATCAAAAAAACCGGAAAAGGAATACACCTCAACGAAAAACAGCCAGCTGTGATGCGCGAGTACCAAAACAGATGCATACTTGAGATACCACAACACGCCCATGGAATGCACCGTGGGCCCCTGACCAAATTCATAGCCATCGCGCGGTGCGATAGCCTTGAGCAGCAGGGGGCGTATGTATGCGAGGAGTACACATGCCGAGGCGTGCATGCCCATTGTATTGGTAAACATATCGATACTCAGGCCGCAGATGAGCCCAAGAAGCAGTTCGAGCCAGCGCGGGGTTTCAAAGGGTAGCATCAGCAAAAAAAGTATGTATAGATAGGGAATGGCCATACCCTGAAAGAGACTGGCATCATTCAAAATCAACCCCTGCAAGAGGATGAGCAGAATAAACCTGCCAATATTTCTCAAGATATCAGGCGCCATCGCTATCCACTTTACTTTCCAATTGGAGCTTTTCCTCTCTCAGCAAGTTTTCAACGGCATATACATGACGCAATTGCCCAAAGTCATTAAAAAGCTCAACACGAATTTGATGAAAATTACTGCCCGGCCTGTGCTCTACCTCATGCACCCGACCAATGGGCACCCCCAATGGGTATATCCCCGAGGCTCCTCGCGTTACCACTGTATCGCCCACCATCACATCTGCATGGCCGGGCACATCGTTCAGGCTGGCATAGCGCGCATCGCGTCCATCCCACTTCAAGAGCCCAAAATAGCCGCTCCTCTCCAGCTCAGCACTTGCGATAAAGCTGAGGTTGATAATGGGAATCACCGTACTGTAGTGCTCGGACACATCCTTCACCACGCCCACCAATCCATTGGCATTCATCACCGCCATCTCAGGCCCTATGCCATCCTTGCGGCCCTTGTTGATGGTCAGGAAGTTCAGCTGCTTATTCACCGAGCTATTGATCACACGCGCCGTTTTGTAGCGGTATTTGCGCTCGCGGAGGGTGTCATTGATCATTACGAAATGCTCATTAACAGGTATGAAGGTGGTGTTGAGTCGGTTTTTCAACTCCTCATTTTCCCTGGCAAGCTGGTCATTGATACTCTGCAGCTCAATGTATTGAGTGAGCGTATTTTTCCAATACAGCATGGTGGCCACCACCCTTTTCGATGAATTGAGGTAGCTCGCCCTGTGAAAGGAGTTGTTCTGAAAGATCAGCCAAAAACACAGCACTTGGAGCCCGAGGAAGAGAAGAAAAATGTGGTATTTAACCAGAATTTGGATGAAATTCCGCATCGGGCGTGGCTATGTGGCTTAAGGGTTAATCACGCATCAGGAATTGATATCTTCCAATGTTT
>SLDS01000247.1 GCA_007125175.1 Flavobacteriales bacterium | reverse complement strand
GAGGTATTGGCCACCTCTGATGTACCGGGTGGCCTTGTGAACATACTCACCGGCTTCCGGGAGGAATTGCAGCATCACTTTGCTTCGCACATGGACGTGAACGCCCTCGTGATGTGGGATGCTCCGGCCAGCGTTCAAATCGAGCTGGGGCAGCATTGTGCAGAAAACGTTAAGCGCTACTTTTTTTACGAAAGTGAAGACAGCAAGCAGCCTGGGCCGCAGTACATCATCGATCTCCAAGAGGTGAAAACCACCTGGCATCCCATCGAGCAAATCAAGGGTAGCGGCAGCGCTTACTAGCCCTCAAATACTCTGCAATACATTGGCTATGAACAATCAAAAAGAGGATAAGGGCAGCGAAAAGCGCAAGGTAGCTCTCGTGACTGGGGTTACTGGTCAAGATGGAGCCTATCTATCTGAATTTCTATTGGCTAAGGGCTATGAGGTGCACGGCATCAAGCGAAGATCTTCGCTTTTCAATACCGACCGCATCGATCACCTCTATCAAGACCGCCACGAGCAGCATGTGCTTTTTACCCTTCATTATGGCGACCTCACCGATGCGGGCAATCTCATCCGCATCATACAAGAGGTGCAACCAGATGAAATTTACAACCTAGGAGCCATGTCGCATGTGCAGGTGTCTTTCGAAACACCTGAATACACAGCCAACGTGGATGCCCTTGGTACGCTGCGCCTGCTTGAAGCCATTCGCATACTGGGCCTTGAGAAAAAGACGCGCATCTATCAGGCCTCTACCAGTGAGCTCTATGGCAAGGTGATGGAAACCCCACAAAGCGAGGAAACACCCTTTTACCCAAGAAGTCCCTATGGCGTGGCCAAACTCTACGCCTATTGTATCACTAGAAACTATCGGGAAGCCTATGGCATATACGCCTGCAATGGAATCCTCTTCAATCACGAGAGCCCATTGCGAGGAGAAACCTTCGTAACGCGCAAGATCACCCGGGCAGCGGCACGCATCAAGCTGGGTTTGCAGGAAAAAATATACTTGGGAAACCTTGACGCCAAGCGCGATTGGGGCCATGCCCGCGACTTTGTGAAGGGCATGTGGCTCATGCTGCAACAGGATGAGCCCGACGACTATGTGCTGGCTACCGGCAAGACCTATTCTGTAAGACATTTTCTGGAGCGGGCCTTTGAGATGGCTGGCATACAGCTGGAGTGGAGAGGCAGTGGAGTGGAAGAACAAGGAGTAGATAAGCAAACAGGTACCGTGCGCGTAGAGGTGGATCCCCGCTACTATCGCCCAGCTGAAGTAGACTTGCTCATTGGCGATGCCACCAAAGCCATGGAAAAATTGAACTGGAGCCACAGCTACAGCCTCGATGAGCTCATACAGGAGATGGTCACATCCGATATTGAGCTATTCAGGAAGGACAAGTACCTCATTGATGGAGGGCATACGGTAATGAATTACAACGAGTAGGGTGCAGAAATCATCAAGGATTTTCATCGCGGGTCACAGGGGAATGGTGGGCAGTGCCTTGCGCCGCCGCCTGGAGGCTGAGGGCTATCGCCATCTCATTCTCAGGGAGAGAAAGGAGCTCGACCTCCGCGATCAGGCTGCTGTTCAGGCATTTTTTGCGGAAAGTAAGCCGGAATATGTCTTCCTCGCTGCTGCAAAAGTGGGTGGCATTCACGCGAATAACAGCTACAGGGCGGAATTCCTCTACGACAACCTACAGATAGCCGCGAATGTGATTCATGCGGCATACTGCAATGCTGCGAAGAAGCTACTCTTCCTGGGGTCCTCTTGCATTTATCCGGTGCGG
Organism: Flavobacteriales bacterium; assembly: GCA_007125175.1. Classification (GTDB taxonomy): domain Bacteria; phylum Bacteroidota; class Bacteroidia; order Flavobacteriales_D; family Cryomorphaceae; genus T3Sed10-241. The sequence goes on along the minus strand of SLDS01000247.1, from coordinate 1,681 downwards.
GCTCCACAGCCATTGCGGGAAGAATATCTGCTTACCGGCCCCCTTGAGCCTACCAATGAGCCCTATGCCATCGCCAAAATCGCCGGACTGAAACTCTGCGAGGCTTATCGGCAGCAATATGGATGCGATTTTATCTCGGCCATGCCCACCAATTTGTATGGCCCCAATGACAATTTTGACCTTCAGAATTCACATGTACTACCGGCGCTAGTTCGCAAATTTTACGAGGCTGTGGAGAGCGATGCTGCTGAGGTGAAGATATGGGGTAGCGGAAGCCCCCTCAGGGAGTTTTTGCATGTGGACGACCTGGCCAATGCCCTGATCTATATCATGCTGCACTACTCTGAGAGCCAAACCATCAATGTGGGCACCGGAGAGGAAATCAGCATTCGGGCACTTGCTGAGATGATCGCTCAAGTGAGCGGCTTCAAGGGGCAGCTCGTATTTGATGACTCCATGCCCGATGGGGCACCGCGCAAGTTGTTGGATGTATCGAGGATACATGCATTGGGCTGGCAGCACAGGATTTCATTGCCTCAGGGAGTGCAAGAAGTGTATCGCTACTATGCCAATCGAGCGGAAAAAACCCTTCATTAAGCCCGCACTGCTGCCGCTCTGCGTGGTGGCCTTCATGTGCTCCATGGATATCTGGGCGCAGCGCTTTGCCATGCCCATGGACGAATTTGGCCGCATGGAGCTGCTCTGCGAAGAGCGCCACATGCAGCCGGATGTGCACACGGGCATGCAGCCTGTATTCTTGCGCGATGTGGAGGGCTTCGATCGATGGGATGGCTTGCTCAGCGATAGCCTCCATGTCCACTCCCGCTTCAGACGCAAATTGTTTCAAGAGCACACCGTGCGCATTGATCAGGAGGGGCTCAGACTCATTGCCGATCCCATCATGGATTTCGCTTATGGGAGGGAGAACCGCCGCAATGCTCCGAGCGACCGCTTGTTCAATCCCCTCTACACCAATACGCGTGGAATAGCCATCTCGGCCTATCTGGGTGAGGCGGTGTATGTGTACACCGACTTTACTGAAAATCAGGCACGCTTTCCAAGCTATATCAGCGAGTTCATTGCCGAGAGCGATGTGGTGATGGGGAGTGGCCGTGTGAAGCCTTTCGGCGAAAATGGTTATGACTACAGCATGGTCAATGGCTATATTGGCTGGGAGGTCAACCGCTTTTTGAGCCTGCAAGCCGGACATTTCAAGCATTTTGTGGGGCATGGCAGGCGCTCCCTGCTTCTGTCTGACAATGCCTTCAACTACCCTTTCGCCTCTTACGAGTTGAGTCTGTGGGGTGGAAGGGTGAAGTACAGGCAGAGCATAGCCTTGCTGCAGAGTCTGGATCGACTGCCCTTGGGCGCTACTCCCGAATCGCTCTTCAAGCGCAAATACATGTCGTATTCCTATTTGAGCGTGAAGCCCGTGCCATCCCTGGAGATCGGTTTTTACGAGTCGGTGATGTGGCCGTATTTCAGGGAAGGGCAGGGGAGGGTGCCTTTCAATTTTGCCTCGCTGAACCCGCTAATCTACACCAATAGCCTGGCCCTCGGCCTGGATGATCCCGAAAGAAATGCCATGGTGGGCCTCAACGCTTGCTGGCAGCCTCTAAAGCACCTCCGCATTTTCGGTCAGTTCATGCAAGATCGATCTTCGAGCGAAGGCAGGGCTTTT
>SLDS01000202.1 GCA_007125175.1 Flavobacteriales bacterium | reverse complement strand
TCAGCATACTCCCAATTGGCATCCCTCCCGGCCCAGTACAACTCATTGTAGCGATATCCCATTTCGGCCATGGCCACACCAAAGCCCCTAAAATGCTTTTCGATCTTCTCGATTTGCTCCTGTTGGCTGCCACGTATCCACTCACCCTCTGCCTGCTCTCCCTCCGATGAGCTTCCGCAGCTATGGCTGGCGAGCACGATCCCGAAAAAGATGAGCATGCTCAGGGCTGTTTTGTATCGCTTCATTATCTGGAATTTTACTGGTGAAAGTAGACATTTCTCGGAAACCAGCTGGCGGTGAAAAAGTGCGGCTATCCCGACAGCACTAGTCGAGCAGAATGAGCTTCTCGGCGGGCACAATGGTTTTCATCATGCCAAAAAGTACAGTCACCTTGTCCTTGTTGATTTCCTCAACCACACCTACTTGATTGCTACGCTTCAATTTCACTTTCTGCCCCACAGCAAAGTCCTGAACGCTTTGCTCCCCGCTCCCTGATTTCTTCTTTTTGCGCTTGGCGCGCTGCTTGCGTATCCGCTCTTGTTTTTCCCTCAGCTTTTCGGCTTCATCTTTTTCCCTCTGTCGGGCGGCATCCTTCTCGGCGGTGATGTTGAGCGTCTTGATCAAGTCTTTGCGCTGCTTCTTTTCCTGCCAGGCCGACAGCAAGCGCTCATATCTCTTGCCTTTCTCGATCAAGCGCTTGTTTTCACGAAAGTTGAGATCATCTTCTTTTTGCTTGAGCAATTCCGCCTCTTTCCGGTAAGCGGCTATTTCCTTCCTGATGTCCGATTTTTCCCTTTGGAGGGTGCTGGTTTCGCGATTCAGCTGGTTCTTTTTGGCTTGCAGCGTATTGAGCAGCTTATCGAGGTATACCTTCCGCTGGTCTAACTTCGATTTTGCAGCAGCAATCAGCTCCTCGCTCAAACCTATTTTGCGGGCCACCTCGAAGGTGTAGGAACTGCCGGGGTAGCCTACGTGTAGCTGATATTTGGGCAGCAGTGTCCTCTCATCGAAGAGCATACAAGCATTGAGCAGGGCGGGGTGCTTCTCCGCCAAAATCTTGATATTGGCATAATGCGTTGTGATCACCCCCATGGCCCGGGTATCGGCCAGCTGCTCCAGGATGGCTTCGGCTATGGCGCCACCGAGCTCAGGATCAGAGCCGGTACCAAATTCATCGATGAAGAAGAGGCTCTGCTTGTTGGCTTGAAGCAAAAAATGACGCATCTTCACCAAGCGCGAGCTGTAGGTGCTCAATTCGTAAGCAATGCTCTGATCGTCGCCAATATCCACAAAAAGGCGGCTGAAAACGGCAAATCGGCTGTGGGCAGCCGCGCTTACCGGGATTCCGCTTTGAAACATGAGCTGTAGTAAGCCAAAGGTTTTCAAGGATATGGATTTGCCCCCGGCATTGGGGCCCGAGATGACCAATACGCGGTGATCCTTGTCCAGAGAGAGGCTCATGGGCACCGTTTCCTTGCTTTCCCTGCGGTTTTGCAGGAGCAATAAGGGATGATAGGCATTGATCAATTCGACCGACTTATCGCCGGATATCACAGGCATACTTCCGTCTATGCTACGGGCATAGCGCGCTTTCGCAAAAGTGAAATCCAAAAAGCCGAGGGCATGCTCATAGCTTTCCAGCACACCAAGAAATGATCGGAGCTTAGCGCTGAGCTCCTTCAGAATGCGGTACTCTTCGCGTTTTTCAGCCTGCAGGTATTCGGCCACCTCATTGTTGAGTGGCACGAGGGCAGCCGGCTCGATATAGGCAGTACTGCCCGTCTCCGAGGAGCCGTGAAGGGTGCCGTCGATTTTTCGCTTGTATTCGGCGGTCACAGCCAGCACCCGACGATCGTTGTAGAAACTTTCGTCAAATTCGCGCAGCCAGCCCAAGCGTTTGTATTTGCGCAAGGTAGCCTCGAAGGCCTTGGCCGCCTTTTGCCTGGCTTCGCTCAGGCCCTTCCTGATCTTACCAAGATCCCGCGAGGCTGTCGTTTTCACAAAGCCATTGGGCTCCAGCACCTCATCAATGATCGCTATGAGCTCCTTAGAAGCGCTGAGATGCACAACGATCTGCCTGAGATGAGGGTAGAGCTCCTTCTTGCTACCGAGAAAGCGGATAAGGCTGGCAGCCGTTTCGGCCAGCTTGCGGAGCTTTATGGCTTGGGCACCTTCCAGCACAGCATTGGCCACGCGCAGCAAGCCCAATTCATGAGCCACAGAGGGAAATCCATAATCGGGAAAATAGAGTCCATTGTCGATCACCTCTTGGGCCTCAGCACTTTGCTTGAGCCACAGCTCGATGCTATCTCTTTCACTTACAGCCTTGAGCGTTTCCGCAAATTGGCGGGCACGATCCGTACGGCAGTAATGCGAAATGCTGCTTTGCACGCTGTCAAAGCCAAAGCGAGAAGGAGTATCTTCGGGATAGAGTTGCACCGTGCAAAAGTAGCTAAACAGTCAATTAAGCTTGGTGTTTTGCCCGGGCCCAATCCCTTTTGCGAAAGCGCTGTATACTAACGGCCATGAATGCTGAGAACTGCCTACTGCCTTGCGCTTTGCACGGCAGCCTCACCCATAAGCGCTGCATCCGAAGGTGCTTGCTCAGGCTCCGGGCTGTCGGGCAGAGAGATGAATACGCCCGCAAAAGAGGACAAGGCAATGACTACGAAGTACATCAATCCCAGTGAAACGGCCACCGTTTCATCGATACTGAGATACTTGGCGGCATAGAGGAAAAAGAGTTCGCGAAGGCCTATTCCGCCAAAGCTGATCGGCAACATGGAAGCCAAAGAAGATACCAGAAAAAGCATGAAGTAAACGGTAAAAAGCTCGCTGACACCGAATGCGAGCAATATGGCATAGGCACAGAGCAGCTGCACACTTTGCACCCCCACCGACCAGAGCAGTATGCCAAATCGCGCCGACCAAAATGAAGGAAAAAGCAATTTGATGCCAATGAAAAGTGCCGGAATACAGAGAATTGAGGCAGCAATACAGAGGTAGGAACTGTACCATGGCAGGGAATCTACAAAAGGCAATACCGCCAGGCTGAAAGCAAATGCCATGGACAAGAGAATAGCTGCCCCACCCACCCGATCGAGGAGCACGGAGGCGAGCAGCAGCTTCAGCCCCGTTCCGAAGGATTTGTTGAGATACACCACTTTGTAGCCATCACCGCCTATGCCTCCAGGCAAAAAGAGGTTGTAAAACATGCCAACATAACACAAGCGCAAATGAAACTTCAGATTGAGCCGGAGCTCCAGCGCGTTCAGAATGGATCGCAGACGGGCTGCGCTGAGAAACTTCGAGACATTAAAAAGCAATAGGGCCAAAATCAGGTAGGTCAGCTCTGATTTTCGGAGCAATTCCCACACCATTTTGAATTCCAATTTTCGGAATACGATGTACATGGCAAGCGCCGAGAGCGCCAGCTTAATCGCCAGTTTGACCCTTGGTGTAAGCCACTTGTTCTTTTCGGAAGCCCTAGCCATTTCGGGCCTAAATGTACGAATAGATCATAAAGGCTTGGGTTCCTGATCCAGCAATCGCGCCAGATGCAGATCCCGGTCACTGCCCTCGGTGCCAAATCGCAATATACTCTCGAAGCGCTCCGGGTCAAAGCTCACATGGTCGATCAGATAGTAAGCTCCGGGCTCAGCCTCATCGCGGAGTTCCAGAATTTCACCCCGCATACTGCTGATGATAAAACTCGTGCCATCATGGCAGTAATCCGGCTTGAGCACGTAAAGTGGATTTCCCTTGGTGATTTCGGCAGCCATGACAGCTCCCTTGGCCCACTGCCGCCCACGCTCGCTCTTGAAGGGCAATACGTAGGCATTGAAGCCGATGCGAAGCACCAGTAGAAAACATCCCAGGAGTACAAGCCGCTGCGCCCTATGCCTCCAAGCGAGGGCGGTGATCACGGCAAGGAGCAGGAAGAGCAGCAGTGCTATGCCGGTGGCGCCTTTCGGCAAATCCATATTTTCCGGAAGGAAAAAGACGGCCAATGGTGCCAATACCAAAATGGACATCACCACAAGAAAGACCCTCTCGGTGAGCAAGCGCCAAAACTCACCAGCTCGAAAATAAGCCGATATGCCCATGTAAAACAAAAAGGGCAAAAACATGAAGAGGTAGCGCGGCTGATTGCCCGGTGAGCTCCAGTACACCCAGATATTGAGCAGGACGATGAGCACGGCAAAACGCCCAAAGGAATCGCGCCACAAAGCCTTGCTGTGGCGGGGAAGAAAGAGGAGCAAAAGAAGCAGCGTCCAGGGCGCGAAGTGGTAGAGATTGTCGAGGGGAAAGCGCAGGATGGCCTTGAGGGTGGCCAGCCAGCCGTAATCCGTCACCGTGCGTTGGCTGCTCTGATGGATGGTGTATTCCACAACTGTATTGAGTGATCCGGGATTGGCCTGCAGGTAAAGGGCATAATACCCCGCCACCGGGACTATGAGCAAGAGCAAGCCGAGAAAATTGTAGCGGTGAAAGAGAAACTTCCAATCGCGGATGTACACCGCCCAAGCGAGGATGCTGAAAAATTGGAAGACCACCGAGGGAAGCCCCTTCAGCAAATATCCGATAGCCGTGAGGGCATAGGAAATCAGAAAGAGGCTGAGATAGCGACGCTGTATACCAAAGTGATAAAAGACCATGAACTGCACGAAAACCAACGCACCCAAGCCAATGTCCATCAAGCCCAGAAAGGAATCGTAGAAGAGTATGCGGCCGCAGGTAATCGTAGCAATGGCCACCAGCCATGCCTGCTTGCTGCCTATGTGGCTGCGCAAAAGCCTGAAAATGGCAAAGGCGTAAAGAAGTACAAAAAGTACCACCGGAAAGCGCAGCGCAAAAAGCGAGTAGGATCCAAAAAGCTTGAAGCTGCCGATAAGGATCCAATTGAATAGCGGAGGCTTTTCGTAATAAAACTCGCCATTGAGCGTGGGGGCCATGTACTGACCACTGAGAATCATCTCCAAGGCCACAAGGGCCCTTCTCCCCTCATCGGTGTGCACAAAAACATGGTGCGCATCCAGATTAAAGAGCAAAGCCGGCAATAGCAAAAGCAAAAAGAAGAGGCTGTATGCGGTATCGCGGTTTTTGAGCAGTGGCAAAGAAGATCGAATTAGATGAGGGCGAAAATAAACATATTGTGCATATGGCCCCCAAATGCCACAAGGGAGAATAGCCTGCTCTGTGAAAGCCCGTGGGCGCGACGCTCTGCCGAAATCTACTCAGAAAGCTGCTTCTGCCAATACCCTGCCCCCTCTAAGACCTGATCGCCGTATTTACCAGACTCGCGAGCCTTGCTGCCCAGCCATTTGAGACGATTTTCCATGACCTGATATCGCTGTGTGCTTCCGTCAGGCCATGTTAGCGTCATGTGATTGCCGTCGGCTTCCCATACCAAGTGGCCCCTGATGCTCTGCCTATTTGAATCACCGTCATTTGGACTCAAGTGGAACTCATATGCGCCATCCCTATCAATGATGAGGGTGGCCTTAAGGCTGTCACCCGTATCGCCTGCCAATACTGCATGATATGTACCATCCCAATCCAGGGAGATGCGGCTGTTGTGGGCCGGATCCGGATTTGGCACTTCTGCTCCCCTCTCCTGATTTCTATTCTGCTCAGCCTCTTCTGGAGCTGAGGGGCAACATGCCACAGCCATTGCGAGCAGGGGAATGAAAAACAATGGGAAGAAGATTCGGCCCAAAGAGCTTTGAATGGCAGGAGTCCTTTTGCGCTTTATGGCTTTCATTTCTTCACCACTTTCACCGTGCGCACCTGTCCCCTTATGCTCACGCTTTCCATGAGGTAGATGCCCCTATGCAGCTCTGATACATCCAGTACCAATTCTGCTGGAAGTGGCTGAGCTGCCTGCTGCAGCACCAAGCGCCCCGAGAGGTCGAATAGCCTTATGCTTCTCAGTTTATCCGAGCCTGCTTTCACCCTGAGCTCTTCCGTGAAGGGATTTGGAAAAACCTCCAATTCCAACTTCTTTCCACTTGCCACGGTGCTCAAGAGCAGCACTTCCACCTCGTCCGAAATGCTCAAACAGCCATTTCCGTCTATCGCGGAGGCACTGTAGAAACCCGGCTCGGTGGCGATGTAGGTCAGCTCATTGGCGCCCTCGATACTATCACCGTTGAAAAACCATTGCACCTCACTGCCAAAATTTAGCGAAAGCTCTACCGCGCCTCCGAGATCGCTTTGCGCAATCTCAAGGCTTTGAGGAGTGAACATATCAAACTCCGGCCCCACTCCCGAGCTCAACCAGATATCCGGACACTGCTCATAGGCCACCTCGAGGGTGTAAAAACCTGGCTCTGTGACCCAGTGTGTGGATTGGTTGGCTCCGGGTATTTCCTGAAAATCCTGGTACCACTGAAAGAAAGAAGGGCCGGGAAAGGCACTACTGATCAGAGCACTGTCTCCTGGGCAAATGCTTGTTTCAGCATCGTGTGAGATGGCGGGTGGAGCAAAAACCCATGCATCCCACCAGAAGGTATTGCTGGGCTCGGGACAATCGGGGTCGTCGGTTTCAACATACCAGTAGCTCACAGCCCATTCTCCGGCTGCCAGCTCGATGGTGTTTTCTGGCCCTTCATAGTAGAGTGTTCCGCCCTCATTGCTGTCGCTAAAGCCGTAATACCAGCGGTAGTTGTCGTAGCCGCTACTCGCCTGGAGGATGACGGTATCATCGGAGCAAAGTACTTCGGCCATCTCCACATTGGCCTCGAGCTCGATACACTGAGCTAATGCCATTTTTGGCGGAAGCATCATGAGCATCAGGCCCGCGAGAATGGAAAGAATGGAAAGGTGTTTCATGGCTATTTGCTTGGGTGTTTCTGACGGACATAAATATCAAAAGTTGTTCCATTTTTTCCAGTGTCAAATGCCTCATTGCGGCGCATTCAGGTGCTTTCACTTTTAGGGAGATGAAGTGCTTCTTCCGTATATTCGCCCCTATGAGCCCGGAAGAAGCTCCTCCAGAGAAGCGAAATGCTGGAATGTCGCGGAATGGTCTCAGTGCCCTCTTGCGTAGTTTTGGCCCGGGCCTACTGTACGCCGGTGCGGCTATCGGGGTGTCACACCTCATTCAGAGCACCCGGGCGGGAGCCGAGTATGCCTGGTGGCCGGCAATAGGCATTGTGCTCATACACTGCGCCAAGTATCCTTTTTTTGAGATGGGGCCGCGCTATGCCATGGCTACGGGCGAGAGCTTGATTCGGGGCTATCAACGCATTTCTTGGTGGGCTCTGCTGGTCTTTGCATTGCTCACCCTCGGCACCATGTTTGCCATTGTGGCAGCCATCATCTCGGTGAGTGCGGGTATCACAGCTTATGTATTTGGCCTGGAGTGGAGCCATTCCCTCACATGTGCCTTCATACTGATTCTGTGCACAGCAGTGCTGCTCTACGGCAAATATGCCTGGCTAGACCGGCTGATGAAGGTAATCATTGTGCTGCTCAGCCTCACAACCATTATCGCGCTCGGCATGGCTTTGGCCCAGGGCCGCAGCCCGGAACCCGTGCAGTGGAATCACTTGCTGAGTGGGGCTTTCCTGGGCATGCTCATCAAGCTGATGGGCTGGATGCCAGCTCCGCTCGATATCTCTGTATGGCATTCGCTCTGGGTGCTCAAGAAAAAAGCAGCTATGGGAGGGGATTTTTCAGTCAAGGAGAGCCGAAGGGATTTTCAATATGGATACTGGGGGACCATGGTGCTCGGATTGGCCTTCCTCGGCATGGGAGCTTATGGCTTGCGCGGAATGGCACCACTACCCGGCGACGCCATTGGCTTCAGCAAAGCGCTTATCGGCATGTATACCTTGCAATTGGGGCCGGGAGCTTTCGCCATCGTATCCGTAGCAGCCGTGGCCACCATGTGCAGCACGGCCATCACAGTGCTGGATGCCATACCGCGCAGCTTGAAGGAGCTCTGGCTCTGCTTTTCGCAAAAAGGGAAGAAAAGGCTGTATCCGGCCTTTCTAATATTTCTGTCGGCGGGAAGCTTTATTCTGCTGCATTTTTACTCCGCCGGCATGGTCGCTCTGGTCGATCTGGCCACAGTACTTTCCTTTAGCGCTACCCCAGTACTGGCTTACCTTAACTTGAGGGCCATGCGTTTTCTCGAGCAATCTGGCAATGCAATGGCCCTCAAGCCCAGCGAGAAAATCCGCGCCCTTGTAGCATGGTGGCTGCTGCTGGCCCTTTTTGGCCTTTACCTTTTTTGGCTTTTCAGTCCTTGAGATGCTTGCTCAGCCAGAGATTGCCTGTAGAGCTCCACTACTTTGCGCCCCATCTTTTCAGCCGAAAATTGCTTGGATCGCTCTTTACCTGCGCGCCCCATTTTCTCCCTGAGAGCAGCATCATCGAGCAGCCTTTGCAGCTGAGTTGCGAGGCAGTCTAGATCGCCGGGAGCACATAAGAGTCCACTGACACCCTCCTCCACAATCTCGGGAATGCCCCCGGCGCGTGTGGCCACCACCGGCAGGCCGCAATACATGGCATCAATGATGCTGCTGCCGAGTCCTTCGGTTTTGGAAGTGATCAAGAAGATGTCGATTGACTGCAGCAATTGGGGTACGTCCTCACGAAAGCCGAGAAAGCTGCACTTGCCCTCAAGTCCGAGGCCCTTGTGGAGACTTTCCAGAGCAGGCCTGTCGTCTCCCTCGCCTATGGCCATAAAGTGCACATCGCTGCGTGTGGCGGCCACTTTGGCGGCAGTGCGCAAAAAGCTGGGATAATCTTTGTGAGGCGCCAATGCAGCTACATTGGCCACAAGCAAGGTGTCATCATCCACCGCAGTGCCGAGGAGGCTCCTGGCATACTGAGGCTCTGCGCCCTGCTCAAAGCGGGTGAAGTCTATGCCATCGTGTACCACCTTGACCATCTCCGGCTTTGCCAGTGTGGCATTCACGATGTCGGCTATGGCTTGCGAAACACAAATAATTCTTTTCACATTTCGATGGCGGTATTTGGCGAGCTTCCAATGGGAGGTTCCAATGGGAAAATCCACCCTTCGATGTACGATGATCGGCACACGCATTCCCAATACGGAAGCCAGATAGGCAATACCATGAGCCTTGCCGGAGTGCACATGGATGAGGTCGATCCGTTTTTTTCGCGCAAGCGAACGCAGCATAAGCGCTGACCGGGCATCCATGCTGTTGACGAAAGGCATTCCATGTACTTCGACACCTTCTTCCATACACCATTCCTGAAAGGCGGAGCCGGTTCTCGCGGCCACCAAGGCTTCCACTCCCATATTGCGGGTGGCCTGAATCAGGTAGGCGATCTGTTGCTCCCCCCCTCTCCATGAGCGCTCTGAGCTTAGGTGCAGCACCCGGATTTTGGCTTTTTCGTCCATTGCGGCAACTAATGTAGCCAGAAGCTTGCTGACGGCCAAGCTGAAACTCAAAGCCGCATTTTCCGTAAAGGAGAACCGCTAGGAATAAGGAGAAACTTTCATGATAACATATCGACCACTGCTAATGGTGGCCTTTGGCATGTGTGCTTGTGCAGCCACGTATGGTCAGGCTACCTCATACGATGATTACATCGGTGCGGGACACAGTGAAGGCATTACGGTAAGTACCAGCAGCGATTACACCCGGCAGGGCTGGACTCGACAAGCCACAGGCGATCGCACCATTGATGGTGGGGGGCTTGACGCCAAAAAAATGGAGGCCTCACGCTTCCTGTCGCAAGCAGCCTTTGGGGGCACGCGAAGTGAAGTAGAAACCCTTGCTGCCAACCTCGACTTTGAAGGTTGGATAGACTGGCAAGCTGAATTGCCGGAATATAGTATGCTCAGCCTCTCGGAAGAGGCCTGGCAAAAAGCCAGACAAGTGGCCCAAAGCAATGGGCAAAATCCCGCGAACATAGATTGGCACAGCAGGCACTTCCACGCCGCTTTGTGGCAATCGGCATTGACCCGACCGGATGTGCTGCGGCAAAAGATGGCTTTGGCGCTTAGCGAAATTCTTGTAGTGAGCACCAATTCGGTAATCGGTCAGAGGGGAGATGCCTTTGCCGCCTACTACGATGTGTTGCGCAAGCATGCCTTGGGCTCCTACCGCGACCTCTTGGTCGATGTGAGCACCCACCCGGTGATGGGCGTTTACCTCACCCACTTCAGAAACCCCAAGACCAATCCCGAGGAAAACACCTTTCCCGATGAAAACTATGCGCGCGAGATCATGCAGCTCTTTACCATTGGTCTTTACGAGCTACATCCCAATGGCGAGGTAAAACACGATGGGCAGGGCAATCCCATTCCAAGCTATGGCCAAAATGATGTGCGCGAGCTATCGAAAGTATTTACGGGGCTCGGTGCCGGTGAAGTGAACGAGGTAGGTGTGGCCGAAGGACGCAGCCCCGATTTCACGATACACCGACGCCTCTTGAGCTACATTCACCCCATGGTGATGTACAATGAAGAGCACGAACCCGGTAGCAAAAGCTTTCTGGGCCAATCCGTAAACAATGCGGATGGCATGATGGAAATAGAAGCCGCCATCGACATCCTGATGGAGCATCCCAATACCGCACCCTTCGTATCGAAGAAGCTTATTCAGCATATGGTGAGCTCGAATCCATCGCCGGGATATGTGGCCGATGTAGCTCAAGTATTTGCCAATGATGGACAGGGCGAAAGGGGTAATCTATTGGCTGTAGCCAAAGCCATACTACTCCACGATGAGGCCCGCGACTGCATGATGATGAACCTTCCGGGGCACGGCAAATTGCGGGCGCCCACATATCGCTACATGCACATGGCCAAAGCCATCAACATCAATACTTTTGAAGATCTGCATTGGCCCCACCACGCCGTCTTCTACAATGCTACCTTGCATTTTCCTTTCACCTCTCCTTCGGTATTCAATTTTTACCTGCCCGATTTCCAACCCAACGGCCCCGTTGCCGATATGGATCTTGTGGCTCCGGAGTTTGAAATTCACAATGCGACCACTTCCATAGGCTTTGTGAATGAGGTGGACGACTGGACTCGTAGAAATCAGCTTTTCAAGCACATCGATATCCAAAGCCCTGCAAGCATACATTATGCTTCCTATGGGGTAGATCCTTTGGACAATGATGTATTGCTCAATCTCTTCGATGTATTGCTCACACATGGTAGACTGAGTGACTCCACCCGGGAAATCATCACTGAAGCGCTGAACGGATACAACCCCAGCGATACATCAGACTTGCTCAAGGAGCGCTTTGACCTCGCTCTTTTCCTCTTTCTCATCAGTCCCGATTACAATATTTTGAAATAAACCCATGGCACCAAAGAATCACAAAAGCAGCGGAATGGATCGCAGGCAGTTCATAGCCCGAAGTGGCTGTGCCGCCTTGGGGTTCACGACCCTTTTTTCCTCCCTGATCAATATGAAGGCCATTGCAGCCGCAGCTATGGACAAGCGCTCCATGAGTCCCGGTGGCGACTATAAGGCCTTGGTATGCCTCCTGCTATCAGGTGGAGCCGACTCGCACAACATGCTCTTGCCCCGCAATGGGAGTGCATACAATCACTATGTAAACACGCGAGGCAATCTGGCCATACCCCAAAGTGCCATTCAAAATATCAACTATACCGATGCCAATGGAGTAGCCTATGGGGTACATCCGGCGATGCAGGAAGTGGCGCAGCTGTTCAATGCCGGCAACTTGGGCTTCGTTGCCAATGTGGGCACCCTTGTAGAGCCTGTCAATAAAACCGAGTACCTGAGCGGGGATAAGAAGCTTCCTCTTGGCCTTTTCTCCCATTCCGATCAAATCAAGCACTGGCAAACCGGTCGACCCAGCGAGCGCAGCCGCTATGGATGGGGAGGGCGTATGGCCGACCTCTTTGCTGCCCAAAATGGCAATGATGGCATGTCCATGAACATCTCTCTCAATGGTGTCAACCAATTTCAACAGGGGCAGTTCACCAGCGAATACGCCATTAGCTCCAACGAGCGCTTCGGAATCAATGCATATGGCCGCAACTTCCACTACCACCCTCAGCGCACCACGGCCATCGACAATATGATGGATCAACAATATGCCGATATCTTCGAGCAGAGCTATGTGAATACACTGGGAAGCAGCATTGAAAACGGCATCAAAATGGAAGAAGCCCTCGAAGCATCACCTTCCTTTAACAATATCTTTTCTGACACCCCTACTTCACGGCGCTTCCGCACTGTTGCGCGGGTGATTGCCGCCAGGGAGCGCCTTGGTGTATCGCGTCAAACCTTCTTTGTAAACTTCGGTGGTTGGGACCATCACGACGAGGTGATTGAAGCACAAGAAGAGAAACTGCCCGAGCTCAGCCAAGCCTTGGCCGAATTCTACCAGGCACTTGTTTCCATGGGCTTGCTCGATGATGTGACAACCTTCACCATTTCGGATTTTGGACGCACCCTCACCTCCAATGGCAATGGGTCGGATCATGCCTGGGCAGGAAATGCCATGGTAATGGGTGGTGCCGTTCAAGGCGGACAAATATTTGGGACTTACCCTTCTCTGGAAGTGAACAGCGACTGGATGCTGGACCGGGGAGTATTGATACCCACCACGAGTGCCGCCGAATACATGGCCGAGCTGGCCTTGTGGTTTGGCGTATCTCCGGGCGATCTGAATGATCTCTTTCCCGACCTGGCCAATTTTTACAATGCCAATAGCGGGCAGTATCCCATTGGAT
>SLDS01000231.1 GCA_007125175.1 Flavobacteriales bacterium | reverse complement strand
GGCAAAAAGAAAGACGTAAACACTGTGGTGTCGGGTATTGTGATCGTGCAATACGGCAAAGGCTCCTTTCTATCGCGGCTGCTCATGGATCACTCCTTTGCCAATGATGGCAAGTTGCACGCTTTTCTGATCAGTCCCAGGAGCCTTGCACAATTGCTGCTCTTCGGCTTGCGATCCATTTTTGACAACCGTCGGCTACCGCCCTTTTCTGCCCACATCAAGACAGATCACATTCAATTTGACATCCACAAAGCCATTGATTTTTCTATCGATGGGGAGAGCCTTTCAGCAAAAAGCATAGAAGTACAGGTCAAGGCGGATCAACTCAACATCTTGCCGGGACGCTACCTCGAAACCACAGAACAAACCGGGGAGGCCGACGAGATATACCGGATTAAGGCGCTTCCGCAAAAAGAAGCAGCAGAAGCATTGGCAGGTAAGAAGTTGCCTTTCATCACCCACGCGAGTACCAAGGAATTTCAAAGCATATTCTCTGTATTGCGAGAGAATGCCGAGCTCAAGAACACCTATCTCGTACTTATGGTGCTCTCGACCACACTAGCCGCTTTCGGTATTTTTGCTGATTCCACGCCTGTGGTGATCGGCGCGATGATACTCGCACCCCTGATGGCTCCTATCATCACCATGAGCATGGCCATTCTCCGACAGGAGCGCAAGCTGATTTACCAAAGCGCCCGGACTATCATAGCTGGGCTGGCAGCCGGGTTTTTGTGTGCGATGATCGTAACTTGGATGACACCATTAACCATTCCCAATGCCGAGATCATGAGCCGCACCAAGCCCAGCCTCCTCGATCTGGGTATTGCCGTGGTATCAGGCATCGCAGGTGCCTATGCCCATGCGCGTGAAGAAATTGCCAAAACCCTTGCCGGAGTCGCCATCGCAGTGGCCCTTGTACCGCCATTGGCAGTTTCGGGCATAGGGCTTGCCTGGTTTGATTTTGAGATATTTGCAGGGGCCATGCTCTTGCTTCTCACCAACCTTGCAGGCATGGTACTCGCAGGGGCATTGTGCTTCTTACTCATGGGTTTCAGCCCTTTCAAACTGGCCAGAAAGGGTGTGATCATCAGCTTTATAGTTGTGGTGATCATTAGCCTGCCCTTGGGGTACAGCTTTCAGAGGTTGGTCGAAGAGAACAACATTATCGAACAGGTAATGTCCAAATCATACGAGAGCTTCGAACTTAAAGAAGTAAATGTGGTAAGGCGCAGCCCACTCAAAATCAATATCACCATTAGCGCTGATCACAATCTCTCCGAGGAAGAGCTGGACGAAATCAAGGAATCCGTTGAAGCAAGCCTCGGGCGGGAGGTAGAGATGGACATTTCCGTTTCCATACAGCGATGAGCCCCGCTCTCGGCGTTTTAATTTCAGCTGGTGCATCGCGCCACTCCATTTTGCCGGAAGGCAATACCAAAGCTCAAATAGCCTAAAACTCAATGACCACCCCAATGCTGGGCAAAAAGGTACCCACCGAGTTGGGGATACGGGTGAGCAAGTAACGTTCGGGGTCATTGGGATCAGCGAGGGGCATGCCCTGCTCATTGCGCTGCACATCCACAAAGGGCTCCAATTCAAAGAGCGCATTGGTCACGTTCTCAATGTCGAGATATACGTTGAGGCTCCACTTCTCGAAAAAATATTTCTTGTCCAGGCGCACATCGACTTGATGCACATTGGGATTGCGCTCGGAATTGAGTCGATTGAAATCGAATACACCCTGCCCGCGGATGTCCCACACCCGGCGCAAGCTGGAGGTCTGCAAATCAAAGGGCGTGAAGGGAGTGCCGCCGAGAGCCCGAATTCGGGTGCCAAACTCCCAATTGCGTGCGAACTTCTTGCCTGCCGTGAGGGTAAAGATGAAACCATTGTCCCAACTTGAGGGCGCAAATACACCATTGGCATCGGCAAACTCACTGCGAACGAGCGTAAGGGCCGCGATACCGTAAAAGCCATTGTACAGCTTGCGCTGCGCGAGAAACTCCAGGCCATAGGCGCGCCCCTCTCCTATGCTCAGCACGGCCTCATTGCCAATCACCCCAAAATCTGCGCCCTGATTGGCCAGGGAAATATTGTCTCTTATACTGAAGGGATACTTGTCATAAATCTTGTAAAATCCTTCTACCGATACTTTTGTATTCTTTGGTAGCAGGTATTGAAAACCGGCTACGTAGTGGTCGTTCGTGATGTATGTAATCTGGTTGTCGCGGTTCACAAGTCGACCTGTTTCATCGCGAAAACCGAAGATGGTGTAGGGCGGCAATTGAAAGTAGCGGCCCACATTGGCATTGAAGCTAAGCTCAGGGGTGATGGAGTATGACAAAGAGATGCGCGGCGAAAACTGATCGAGTGGACTGGCCATACTGCTCACAAAATTGTTCCAATCGCTGCGCATACCGAAGGCGAGAGCGAGGCGCTCATCGTAAAAGCTTTTGCTCACCGAGCCAAAAAAGCCGAAGCGCTGAAAACGCACACGCGATTCGAAATCGATGATATTCACATCGCCTGTGGGCAGGGAAATTTCGTTGAAGGTATTGCTGATAAAGGTGACATCCTCCGCATTGATGCCCACATTGATCCGAAAGCCAGCGCGCCGCTCTGTATGCTCCAGGCGCAGCTTGTTTTCGATTTCCTCTGAGCTGTAGTCCAGTATGAGATTGTCGGGATCGCTGTCGTCATTGTTGCGAAACTTGACTGCTGTGTTTTTCAAGTGAGTACGACTCAGCACTACATTCTGGAAGCCCCTTTTGGAAAAGTGCTTGTAATTGGCTCCTATGGTGTAGTTCCACTGCTCGTTGATGGGCAGATTGCCAAGGATGTACTCATTGCGTTGGCGCAGGTCGGGGTCCTCTTCATCCTCGGCCGCCGACTCATTGAGGCGGAAGGTGTCGTATGCTCCAAGGCCTATGATGGATATTTCGTTCTTCTTGTTGAAGCGGTGCTTAACCTTGAGCTGCGAGTCATTGAAGGTGGGCAAAAATGGCAGCCCGATGATGCCGAAGAGAAACTGCAGATAAGAGCGCCTTGCGGAAAAAATAAACGTGGTTTTGTCCCCGATCGGGCCGTCAAAAGTGAGGCCAATATCCGTGGCTGCCAGGGTGAAATTAGTGCGGAGCCTTTCCTCATTGCCGTCTTTTTGGGTGAACTCAAGCACGGCACTGAGCGCGTCACCCCTATTTGCCGGAAAGGCCCCCGAGTAAAAGTCGACCGACTGTATGAAGTTCACATTGAGGATGCCCACCGGACCTCCCGAAGAGCCCTGCGTGGCAAAGTGGTTGATAATGGGAATCTCAATACCATCGAGGTAGAAGCGGTTCTCATTGGGCGCTCCACCGCGTATGATGATGTCATTGCGGAAGCTCAGAGATGATGCCACCCCAGGGAGCACCTGAAGTGCTCGGGATATATCACGATTACCGCCGGGATTGCGCTGTATTTCATTGGTGCCAATGTTTTGCAGGGATACAGGGCTCTCGGCATTTCGCTCAAATACAGCCGTGGTCACCTCCACTTCTTGCAGTTGAGTGCCCGAGGATGTGAGCGCAATATTGAGCGTAACCGGCTTACTGGCACCGACCTCCACCTCGAAGATGGTGCGGGACTGATAGCCCACATAGCTCGACTGAACATTGTACAGCCCGGGCTCTATACCCTTGATTTCGTACCTGCCGTCGATATCACTTACAGCTCCTAGGGTGGTGTTTTGCAGGGCGATATTCGCAAAAGGGATGGGCTCATTGCTGTCTTCGTCAAAAATGCGCCCCCGAATGCTTCCCTCCTGGGCCTGGGCAGCAAACGACCCTTGTAAAGCTGTGAGTAGAAAGATAATTCGCAGCGTAGAATGCTTCATAGTAGGGATTTCGTCGAATCTTTTGTCGAGGTGAACGCATGCGCCTAAAAGTTGTTCATGCTTGCGCCAAAAATATTGCAAGAAAGCGTTTTTCCCTTTTCGCGGAGCGCTCGAAAGGCCCGTGGCAATGATGCAATAAAATCAGATGAATGATTTTATCGTATCTTGTCCTCGTCTTGGCTTTCAGCTTTGCGCCATACATTAAACCAGTCCTGATGAAACGAAATTTTCTACTCCCAACCCTAGCGATTGTTATTGCAATTCTATTTTCATCCTGCCAAAAAGAAGAAGATCAGCTGAATCCCGTGGCTGATGATTATGATAGTCCCCGCCTCGTGCTGCGTCAGGATATCGAAGCCCTCGATGGGCGCGAACCCCTAAGCAGATCAGAGCTCTACCGCATGTTTACCTCCTACATCGATTCGCGCGGGGTGCTCGACTGGCAAGAGATGAACGACTACGTGGTGTGGAGCGCCGCATTGGCCAGCGACTCCATCATCTCTGTGGGCTTCGCGCCTGAGTCCTACGGCGATATTTCTGGGAGCATTCACGAGATCAATATGCGCGATGGAGAATGGCGGGCTTTGCGGGAACGGCTAATCAACTTCGTATTGGAGCGCAATCGACGCCTCTACTCAGATCGAAGGTGGCAGCGTGAAGATGTACTCGCTTTTGGCGAAAAGCCGCTGCCATATGTAAACCTCAGGGTGTGGGATTATGAAACCCTCGCCATGCTGCGCAACTTCACGGTGACTCGCTACTGCGAACCCATGGGCTACGGCATCGAAGAATCGCAAGGGCCCATTCGCTCCGACAGTGGATGCGGGGGCAACAATCCAGCCCCTTCCGTGCCTTCCGATCACTTCAGCATGGCACCACAAGGTGCAATGGTGAGTTGGAACTACCTGCCTATGAACATCCACAAAGCCTGGCTGAGCGGAGCCCGTGGCAATCGGGTTACCATAGGCCTTATCGATACCGGCGTATCTCCCGATCAGGCCAAGCTCAACAATGAGTTTATCGGAGGACTCTCGGGCAATAACCGCTTTATAGACAAGGAAGGCTTTCACGAGCCCTGCAGCTGGTTTGTCTTCTGCTCCAATGACGGCGTGGACGACCTTTGCGGTCACGGTACGAACATGGCCGGTACCATCGCAGCCCCATTTAGCAGCGATGGATCTCCATCAGGAGTGGCCTTCCGCAGCAATTTGGTAAGCGTTAGGGCCACCGAAGATGTGGTTGTGAACACCAGCGCCGAGAAAAATGGAGTGAGCGATGCCTACGTATACCTCGGCAACCGCAGCGATGTGAGCATCATCAGCATGTCACTGGGCGACCTCTTCAGCAATGGACAGGTGACCGATGCCATCAACTATGCTTACAATCAGGGCAAAATGATCTTTTGCGCTGCGGGCACCTCCCTGAGCTGGACCACTTTTGTGGGTGTGATATTTCCGGCCAATCTGCCAAATACCATCGCTGTGACCGGCATCAAAACCGGTGGACTGAACAATATGCAGAAATGCACCTCTTGCCACAGCGGCTCAGAGGTAGACTTTGTGGTGACCATGGAAGATCAAAACAACAGCTCCAAGCAGCCACTCACCCTTGCCAATGCGGGCAATGCGCCCACCTACACCGGAGGCAGCTCTGTGGCCACAGCCACGGCCGCCGGTATCGCGGCTTTGGTGCTGGGCACCGATCGGAATCAAAGCCGGGAAGATGTGCTCGAACGCCTCAAGCAGTCTTCCAACTTCTACCCCTCGCGGAGCGGTCAGTTCGGCTGGGGTCGCATCGATGCTGAGCTGGCCACGCAGTAGGCTTCAGAGGGGCTGCTATACAGAATGATGCCTTCGGGATCATGTCCTTGTCGAGAAAGAGGTTTTCGGAATTTTTTGGAAAAACTAACAGCCCTCAGGGCTGGGTCTGGCCCATCTCAGTGGGTGAGAATGCTATCTTTGTGCGCCGCTGCCACCTATTAGAATCTGTCAATAGAGTCAAGTGGCTGGATCATCCCGTATGTGCGGGTTAGGTAGACACCAAGTAGCACCTCAATCGATTTGTGAATATGAGTACAGAAGAAGCCATCAATGCCGCCTGGGATGACCGAAGTTTACTGGAGCGCAAACAATACCGACAAGCCGTCGAAGAAGTCATAGCAGCATTGGATGAAGGCAGCCTGCGCTGTGCCGAGCCTTCGGAGAGCAAGTGGAAAGTGAATGAATGGGTAAAAAAGGCCGTTGTGCTCTACTTTCCCATCAGGAAGATGGATACCATCGAGGTCGGCCCCTTCGAATTTCACGACAAGATGCGGCTCAAAACTGGCTATCGGGAGAAAGGGGTGCGCGTGGTGCCCCACGCCATAGCACGCTACGGTGCCTACATTGGCCAAGGGGTGGTGATGATGCCCAGCTATGTGAACATCGGCGCCTATGTGGACGAAAACTCCATGGTAGATACCTGGGCTACTGTAGGTAGTTGCGCTCAGATAGGCAAAAATGTACACCTCAGTGGAGGGGTGGGCATCGGAGGTGTATTGGAACCCCTTCAAGCCTCGCCTGTGATCATTGAAGACGGAGCCTTCATAGGCTCGCGCTGTATCGTGGTGGAAGGTGTGCGTGTGGGACGCGAAGCTGTGCTCGGAGCCAATGTGGTGCTCACCAAGAGCAGCCGCATCATCGATGTGAGCGGCAGTAAGCCTGTTGTGCACAGAGAATACGTACCCGAAAGATCGGTGGTGATTCCCGGCTCCTACACCAAGAGTTTCAATGCAGGCGACTATCAGGTGCCCTGTGCATTGATCATCGGGCAGCGCAATGCCGGCACCGATCTGAAGACATCACTCAATGAAACTTTAAGAGAGCACCGCATAGCCGTATGAATCCATGAAAAAGATTCTGATCATACAGACGGCTTTCATTGGTGATGTGATTCTGGCAACTCCCCTGATTGAAAAACTGAAAAGCCATTATCCCAAAGCTGAGATCGACTTCTTGCTGCGGCGCGGCAATGAAGGCCTTTTGCGTGAGCATCCAAAAGTCAACAAGGTGCTGATATGGGACAAAGACAAGTACAAGTACAATTCCCTCGCCCGGCTGGGGCGCACCGTGCGGAGGCAGAAGTACGACCTGCTGGTCAATCTGCAGCGCTTTGCATCGTCGGGATTGCTCACCACCTCCTCCGGGGCGGGCATGAAAGTTGGCTTCTCCAAAAACCCTTTCTCATTTGCCTTTACCCACAAGATACCCCATGTGATTAACGATCGTACCCATGAGGTACACCGCAACCTCAAACTGATCGAGCACCTCACCGACAGCAACTTCCAGAAGCCTGTGCTCTACCCAAGCAATGCCGATTACAGCGTGGCAGAAAGCTACAAAAACGGGCCTTATATCACCATATCGCCGGCATCGGTGTGGGCTACCAAGCAGTTTCCCCCCGAACGGTGGGTGGAATTGATAGACCGCATTCGCGACTCTTGGAGGGTTTACCTTCTGGGAGCGCCCGGTGATTTGGAGCTTTGCGACTCCATCCGATCTCAGTGCAATCACAGCGAGGTGCATGTTTTGGCCGGGGAGCTCAATTTCCTGCAGTCGGCTGCTCTGATGGAAGGCGCCCGAATGAACTACAGCAATGATTCCGCTCCTCTGCATATGGCTTCGGCTGTCAATGCACCCATCACGGCAGTGTATTGCAGCACCATACCCGAGTTTGGCTTTGGCCCCTTGAGCGATCATTCCAAAGTGGTGCAGAGCAGGGAGACCCTCAGCTGCAGGCCCTGTGGCCTTCACGGCAAAAAGAGCTGTCCCGAAGGCCACTTCAAGTGCGCCGGAACCATCGATATCAATGAACTCCTGCCCGAATGAAGAAGGTAGACAGCCTGCAAGCGGCAAAGCTACTTCGCGAAGGTGAGATCATCATCGCCGCTTTGGACGCTATGCTCGCATTGCTCTGTGATGCACGGATCGAAGAGAGCGTAAGCAAAATGCGCAAGCTAAAGAACAGATCGGCCGAAAAAGGCTTTTCGGTGCTTATGGACAGCGACACCCGTATCAATCTCTACCTCGGTGAAATACCTTCTTTGGCCTGGGACATCCTCGACACAAGTGATGCTCCGCTCATTCTCGTGCTGCCACCCTCAAAGGCATCCGGCCACAAAGGCCGTAAACTGGCACCATCTGTCTATGCCCAGGATGGCACTGTAGCTATGCGCATGGCCGCCGATCGCTACGAAGAGCAATTGGTGCAAATGGCCAATGCCCCACTTGCCTGTACCGCCTTGCTCACGGAGGATGGAAGCCCCGCCGGGCATCCCGAACAAGGGGCTGCAGCCGTTTTGGATGAGGTGGGATATGTGCTATCTTTGCAGCCCGCAAAAACGAAGTACCCCGCCCCTGTCATCCCTGTAATCAAGCTGGGAATGAGTGGTGAAGTGGAAATAATTCGCGGATAAAGCGGGCCCGCAGCATGCCTCTGAAAGACTATACCCACGTACTCGATACCGACGTTTTTCAGCTCTTGCACCGCGTAGTGCTCGCTCAGCAAGCTGAGGCCTACGTAGTGGGCGGATTCGTGCGTGATACCTTGCTTCAACGCCCTTGCAAAGACCTCGACATTGTGGTAGTGGGAAGCGGAATAGACCTTGCAGAGGCTGTTGCCAAAAAAATTGGTGACAAGCAGAAAATTCGGATTTTCAAGAACTACGGCACCGCTATGTTGCGCTATGGCGACTGGGAGCTCGAGTTTGTCGGCGCCCGAAAGGAGAGCTATGCCCGGCACTCCCGCAAGCCCACCGTGAGCCCGGGTAGCCTGGCCGATGATCAGCTGCGGCGCGACTTTAGCATCAATGCCATGGCTATAGGCCTCAGCGCCGACAATTTTGGCTTGCTCCTCGACCCCTTCGATGGGCAGGAAGACCTGAAGAAAAAGATCATTCGAACCCCCACTGATCCCGCTACGACCTTCAGTGACGATCCCCTGCGAATGATGCGGGCCATTCGCTTTGCCAGTGAGCTGCAGTTCGATATCGAAGCATCCACCTACAAGGGCATCGCCGAGATGCACGAACGCATCGACATCGTGAGTGCGGAGCGCATCAGCACGGAGCTCAACCGCATCATACTTTCCGATCGACCCTCCAGAGGTTTTCGCATGCTTTTTGACAGTGGGCTGCTGGGGCGTTTTTTTCCTGAAATGGTGGCCTTGCAAGGTGTAGAGGTGAGAAAAGGCATCGCCCACAAAGACAATTTCTACCACACCCTGGAGGTGCTCGACAATGTGGCCAAACAATCCAGCAATCTGTGGCTGCGCTGGGCAGCCATACTCCACGACATTGCCAAGCCCCTCACCCAGCGCTTTCATCCCGATACAGGATGGACCTTTCACGGCCACGAGGACAAAGGCGCCCGCATGGTGCCCCAAATCTTCAAAAGGCTCAAGCTGCCCCTCGATCAGAAAATGAAGTATGTGCAGAAGCTGGTTGCCTTGCATCTGCGTCCCATTGCACTCACCAAAGAGGTGGCCACCGACTCAGCTGTACGTCGCCTGCTCTTCGAAGCCGGTGATGATATTGACGACCTCATGCTCCTTTGCAAATGCGATATCACATCCAAAAATGAAGCCCGGGTGAAGCGCTATCTCGCCAATTACGAAAAGGTGAAGGAAAAGCTCGTCGAGGTCGAAGAAAAAGACCGCATCCGCAACTGGCAGCCCCCCATTAGTGGAAGCGAAATCATGGATACTTTTGGTATTGCACCTTCACGACCGGTAGGCCAGATCAAAAACAGCATCAAGGAAGCCATACTCGACGGCCACATCCGAAATACCTACGAGGAGGCCTATGAATTCATGCTTGCCGAAGGTGCACGGCTGGGTCTGAGCCCGAAAAAGGAGAAATCCTGAGCTAGCAAGCACCTGCAAGCCTGCTATTGCACCAAGCTTTTTCACGAAGATCCCAATTATTTTTTTTCTGGACGAATTGGATTCCTTTTTATTGGATTTCAGATGACTGCATGCTAGCTTTCGCGAAAATAATCCTATCTTGTAGCTGAAAAATATGCGGCAAATGCAGCGGAAAGCGAATTGCTCTGTTATGTTTTTGTACACAACACGCAGATTGTGGAATGGAAGCGCTTCAATTCCGGTTTGTTCCCAAGATCAAATGAACTGAGAAAACCAAGACCATGAAAAATACAAAGACCATGATTCGAACATTTGGCATCTTCCTTCTCGCGAGCTTTATCCTCCTAAGCTGCCGCAAAGATGAAAGCAGCATGCAATCGGAGGTGAGCAGCAGCTCCGGCTTCTCCCCGGTCGAAGTCACTGTAAATGCCAGCCTGAGTGGAATGGTAGTCGATGCCTTCGATAGCCCCATCGCGGGTGTAGAAGTCCGGGTAGGAGATAAAAGCACCTTCAGCGATGAGTACGGCTTCTTCAAGTTTAAAGATATTCCAATGAATGTAAAGGGTGCCTACGTTAAGGTGGATCACCCGCAGTACTGGAATGCCAGCCGAAGGGTATACCCCGAGCACAATGCCAAGCAATACACAAAAATCCACCTCCATCAAAAGGAGCTAACAGCAAGCCTGGAAGCGGCAGATGGCGGCACTGTAGAACTGCCCGATGGTGCTGAACTCAATTTTGAGCCAGCAAGCTTCCAAAATGAGGCTGGTGAAGCTTATGATGGCCCTGTAAATTTGTACATGCGTACCCTACACACAGCCGATCATGAGGGCATTAATCTCATGCCGGCCAGCCTTAAAGGTATCAGCAAGCAAGATAAGGTAAAAGCCCTCAAGAGCTACGGAATTATCGGCGTAGAAATGCTAAGTGCCTCCGGCCAAAAACTCCAGATCAAAAAGGGCGTGCAGACTTCAGTGTCTTTCAACTTGCACGATGAAGTGCAAGGCAATGCCCCGCAGACGGTCGCTATGTGGCATTTCGATCCTCTTAGTGGCTATTGGCGTGAGAGCGAGCATCAAGCCCAAAAGCATGGAACGGCATATGCCGTCGCTCTCGAGCACTTCTCTCACTGGGGCTTCTTCGATGATGATGAAACCGTTACCGTACAAGGTACTTTTGTGAACAGCCAAGGAGAAATTCTCAGCAATATTCCCTTTACCATCAATGGTCCTATGGGCTTTCTGGCCAGCGGCTTCAGCAATGCCAATGGCCTTTTCACGGCCGAGGTGCCAGTGGGTACAGACCTCAATCTCTTCGTGCAGAATGCCTGCAATCAGAGCATCTTTGGCCAAAGCCTGGGAAGCAACAGTGATGACCTCAACCTGGGAGACATCAATATTCCCGACAGCGAGCTTCAAAGTTCCTTGATCAAGGGGGCATTTGTAGGCTGCTCGGGCGAAGGACTTCCCAATATTGACCTTACAGTATGCTGGAACCAAGGCTGCCAAGATATAGATGTCGATAGTGATGGGAGTTTCGAGACAGTACTTAGCTTTTGCGATACCGATCAACTCACCTTCTTCATCTTCGATCCCTCAAGCGGGCAGAGTTTGAATATCACAGAAGCCGCTACCGAAGAGGTAGATCTCGGAGTGGTGGATCTCTGCGATGCTCCTACAGGCAGCTTCATCAGCCTTATCGTTTTGGGCGACACCCTGTTTTTCCCCACTCCACACCAGTGGATTTCCAATGGGGTGACCCACCTTCGCTCTACGGACTCGAATTACACGCTCCGTTTTAGTTTTCCGGGTCAAAGCACAGGTACTTTTACGGATGATGAGGACATCATTTGGCAGTACCTCAACTATGTGCAGGATGGAGGTTTGCAAAGCTTCCAGGCCTCTTGCCACTTCGATTGTGGAAATGCTGTGACAATCTATGTAACGGAATACGGACCGGTAGGCGGCTTCATCGAAGGCAACTACAGTGCTACACTTGATTACATAAACGGCTTTGCAGGACTGGTGCCCAATACCCAATTGACAGGTTCCTTTCGTGTGCCCCGTTCGCAATAGGTTTAGTTTGAATCGACCTTCATTTTGGTGAATAAGAATAAGGTTGTAAGAGGTTGCATGAAAGGCGACAGACTCTGCCAGCGAAAGCTGGTAGAGCTGTTTTCGCCCATGCTATTCACAGTGGCGCGGCGCTATTGCGGACAAATGCAAGATGCTCAAGACGTGCTGCAAGACTCCTTTGTAAAAATTCTCAATGCACTACAAACAAACTACAGCGAAGAAGGCAAGCTCGAAGCATGGATGCGAACCGTTGTGATTACCACAGCATTGAATCACCTCAACAGCCGCAAAAGAAAATTCGAGACTGCCGTAGAAGATATACCCTTCGATGCGGGTAATAGCCCTGAGGTGTATGCCCAGCTCGGAGCTGAACAATTGCTAAAGCTCGTGGAAAGCCTTCCCGATGGCTATCGAGAAGTGTTTAACCTGGCGGTGATCGAAAACTATTCGCATCGAGAAATATCCGAGCTTATGGGCATCAGCGAGGGCACCTCTCGCTCCCAACTCATGCGGGCGCGACAACTCTTGCAAAAAATGATTGAACGAATTGAAAATTACGCTTATGGGAACGAATGAATTTGATCGCATCTTTAGCGACAAGCTGCACTCCCACCCCTCTGAGGTCGACACAGCTGCGCTCTGGTCGGCAGTAGAAAAGGGCCTGCCAGCCGGTGCTCGCTACGGTGCCTGGTGGGTATGGCTGAGTGGTTTTTTGCTGCTCATTGCCCTGAGCAGTCTGGCCTTCTACGAGGTTCACCAGCAGGAAAACCGCGCTGAACTTCGGCGAGAGAGCCTTATAAAAAGTACTGATAGCGATGCACTTCAGCCTTTCCATTCAGATTCCAATGCTTCCGGCGAAGCTGCT
>SLDS01000117.1 GCA_007125175.1 Flavobacteriales bacterium | reverse complement strand
CCTCCTTGCGTGCCTGTGCTGCTAATTTCTTTCGATTACCCATAATTTACCTGTACTTGTATGCGTGTAAGCCGATGGCCTCTTATCTCTTTTTGTCTTTGCGGTTACCAGCATGACCTCGGAAGGTGCGCGTAGGTGAAAACTCGCCCAGTTTATGTCCGACCATGTTTTCAGTGACATAGACTGGAATGAACTTGTTGCCATTGTGCACGGCGATGGTAAGCCCAACGAAGTCGGGGGTGATGGTGCTGGCGCGAGACCAGGTCTTGATCACCGACTTCTTGCCGGACGACTGTGCATCATCCACTCTTTTTTGGAGTTTGTAATGCACGAAAGGTGGTTTTTTAAGCGATCGACTCATGCTTTGCTTATTTCTTTCTGCGTTCGATTATGTACTTACTTGAAGCCTTTTTCTTGCTTCGGGTTTTGTAGCCCTTGGCGGGAATTCCCTTACGCGAGCGTGGGTGGCCCCCGGAGTTGCGGCCTTCGCCACCACCCATTGGGTGATCCACAGGGTTCATCACAACTCCACGTACACGTGGACGGCGTCCTTTCCAGCGGCTCCTTCCGGCCTTACCTGAGCGCTCCAAGAAGTGCTCTCCATTGCTCACGGTACCGATGGTAGCGAGGCATGAGGTGAGTACCATGCGGGTTTCACCCGAAGGCATTTTTAGAATGGCGTATTTGCCATCACGGGCATTGAGCTGTGCATAGGCACCGGCTCCCCTGGCCAAAACACCCCCCTGACCGGGACGCATTTCAATATTGTGAACCACCGTACCGAGAGGCACATCTTTCAGATAAAGGGCATTGCCGATTTCTACCGGTGCATTCTCACCGCTGCGCACCGTTTGTCCGGGAGCAATTCCCTCTGGTGCTATGATGTAACGCTTCTCTCCGTCGCTGTACTTCACCAATGCGATACGCGCTGTGCGGTTAGGATCATATTCCACGCTCTCCACCACGGCATCCATTCCAAACTTGTCACGCTTGAAATCGATCACACGGTAGCGTCTCTTGTGGCCACCACCCATATAACGCATGGTCATGCGCCCCTGATTATTGCGTCCACCCGACTTCTTGATAGGCCTCAAAAGAGACTTCTCAGGCTTGTCGGTAGTGATCTCCGCAAAGGTGCTGATGATCTTATTGCGCTGTCCTGGTGTTGTTGGACGAAACTTCCTTACTGGCATCTCGCTAGGTCTTAAATGTTGCTGTAAAAGTCAATGGTCTCACCATCGGCGAGCGACACGACCGCTTTCTTGTAAGCGGCTGTCTTGCCTGAGATCAAACCGGACTTTGTAAATCTGCTCTTGCTCTTTCCGGCGTAGCGCATGGTCCATACCTTTTCCACATTCACACCGTAAAGCTTCTCAACAGCATCCTTGATCTGGATTTTGTTGGCTTCTATATCCACGATAAAACCAAAGCGATTCTGATCCTCAGAAATCGCGGTCATCTTTTCCGTGATGATCGGCTTAACTATCACTTGGCTCATCGTTGAAATCTATTTAAATTACTCTCAATCAATGGCAAGGCACTTTCGGCTATGACTAGGGACTTGTGCTTAAGAATGTCGTAAGTACATAAGTCTCTGGCTGACACAACTTTATGGCCTTGGCAATTTCGGGAGGACAAAGATACTACTTTATCGCTTTCTCCCAAGACCAATAGCGGCTTTTGATCAGAAACTTTTAGTGCGTTCATGATCTTCAAGTAATCCTTGGTTTTGGGGGCTTCCATTTTGAAGTCTTCCACCAGGGTGATCAGGTTGTCCTGAGCCTTGTAGCTGAGGGCCGATTTGCGGGCGAGCAGCTTCACTTTCTTGTTGAGCTTGAAGCTGTAGTCGCGGGGCTTGGGACCAAATACACGGCCTCCTCCTCTGAAGAGTGGATTCTTGATGCTACCCGCACGCGCGGTACCGGTACCTTTTTGCTTCTTGATTTTGCGGGTGCTACCTGCAATCTCTCCGCGTTCCTTGGACTTGTGAGTACCTTGGCGGTTGCTTGCGCCAAAATGTTTTACATCCAAGTAGATGGCATGGTCATTTGGGGCAATGCCGAAGATGGACTCATCGAGCTTTACCTTTTTGGTCTCCTTGCCTTCCGTGTTGTATACTGCTAGTTCCATTTTAGTACTTGTCTAGAATCACGTATGAGCCATTGGGTCCGGGCACAGAGCCTTTCACCACTACTATTGATTGTTCTGGTAGCACTTTCAGTACTTCGATGTTTTCGAAGGTTACCTTCTTATTGCCTGTTTGGCCGGCCATGCGCATGCCTTTGAATACTCTTGCCGGGTATGAAGCTGCTCCAATGGATCCTGGCGCACGCATACGGTTGTGCTGTCCATGAGTAGCTTGTCCCACACCACCAAAGTTGTGGCGCTTCACTACACCCTGAAAGCCCTTACCCTTGCTGCGTCCGCTCACATCGATGAAATCGCCTTCTGCGAAAATATCGACCTTCACTTCATCGCCGAGTTTCAGCTCCTCTTCGAAACTCACAAACTCAACGAGCTTGCGCTTGGGAGCCGTCTTAGCTTTTTTGAAATGCCCTTTTAGTGGAGCGGGAGTATGCTTCTCCTTCCTTTCGCCGAAGCCCAACTGCACGGCACTGTAGCCGTCCTTGTCTTCGGTCTTCACTTGCGTTACCACGCAAGGACCAGCCTGAATGATTGTGCACGCGGAGCTTTTACCCTCTGCGGTGAACATACTGGTCATTCCGATTTTTTTACCTATTAATCCTGGCATTTTCTTTCGTGTAAAAAGATGCTTTGTCAAACTTTGATTTCAACTTCTACTCCGCTTGGCAGTTCGAGCCGCATCAAGGCGTCTACTGTCTTGGAGGAGGAGCTGTAAATGTCGAGCAGTCGCTTGTAAGCGCAGAGCTCGAATTGTTCCCTCGATTTCTTGTTCACGTGGGGCGAGCGCAATACGGTATAAATGCGCTTGTGGGTGGGCAGGGGAATGGGACCACTCACTACAGCTCCGGTGGTTTTTACAGTCTTTACGATTTTCTCTGCCGACTTGTCGACCAGATTGTGATCGTAGGACTTTAGCTTGATGCGGATTTTCTGACTCATCGTTATGAATGCTGCGGTTTAAGCTTCTACTTTTTTGCCTTTGGCCTTGGCGATTACTTCATCGGCTACATTGCGGGGTGCTTCCGCAAAATGACTGAACTCCATGGTGGAAGTGGCGCGGCCGGAGCTCATGGTGCGGAGGTCGGTCACATAACCGAACATCTCTGCAAGCGGCACCTTGGCCTTCACAACTTTTGCTCCACTGCGGTCGCCCATGCCTTCCATCATTCCACGGCGGCGGTTCAGGTCGCCTACAATGTCTCCCATGTTTTCCTCAGGCGTCAGCACTTCGAGCTTCATGATAGGCTCGAGCAGGATGGGCTGGGCTTTGGGTATGGCTGTGCGGAATGCCAATTTTGCGGCAAGCTCAAAAGAAAGCTGGTCGGAGTCAACGGCGTGGAAAGATCCATCCTTGAGTGTCACCTTCAGGTAGTCCATCTGATAGCCTGCGAGCACACCATTTTTCATGGCCTCGCGGAAACCTTTTTCCACAGATGGGATAAACTCCTTGGGAACGTTGCCACCCTTGATTTCATTGACAAATTCCAAGCCTGGCTTCTCGGCCGAACCCGGCTCAATGGTAATAACGATGTCAGCAAATTTTCCGCGACCACCAGTCTGCTTCTTGTACACTTCGCGGTGATCGACCGAAGCATTGATGGCTTCCTTGTAAGATACCTGAGGCGCTCCTTGATTCACCTCTACCTTGAACTCACGACGCAGACGGTCGCAGATAATGTCGAGGTGAAGCTCACCCATACCGCTGACCACAGTTTGACCTGTTTCCTCATCGGTTTTCACCTGGAAGGTTGGGTCTTCTTCGGCGAGCTTGGCGAGGGCCATACCCAACTTATCAACGTCAGCCTGGGTTTTGGGCTCGATGGCCAATCCGATTACTGGTTCGGGGAAGTCCATTGACTCGAGTACGATAGGCTTTTTCTCATCGCAGAGGGTATCTCCCGTCTTGATGTCCTTGAAGCCTACGAGGGCACCGATGTCACCGGCACCGAGTGAGTCAATCTGATTTTGTTTATTGGCGTGCATCTGGAAGATACGTGAGATGCGCTCCTTCTTGCCTGTGCGGGTATTGAGCACATAAGATCCTGACTGCAGCACTCCCGAGTAGGCGCGCGTGAAGCACAGACGGCCAACGAAAGGGTCTGTAGCAATTTTGAAAGCAAGGCCAGCGAAAGGCTCATCGTAGCCCGGCTTGCGCTTTTCTTCTTGCTCCGTATCGGGGTTGGTACCAACGATGGCTTCGATGTCGAGCGGAGATGGAAGGATCTCCATCACCATATCGAGCATGGATTGCACACCTTTATTTTTGAAAGCAGAGCCGCACATCATGGGCACCACCTTACCGGCGATGGTAGCCTCGCGAAGGGCATCGAGGATCTCGCGCTCGGTGAGCGACTCAGGATCTTCGAAGTACTTTTCCATGAGGGTGTCATTGAATTCGGCGACAGCCTCAAGCAATTTCTCACGGTATTCCGTTGCCTCATCGAGGATTTCGGCGGGAATATCAATCTGCTCGAAAGTCATACCCATATCCTGCTCATTCCACACGATACCCTTGAAGTTGATCAAGTCTACAACACCTTTGAAGTTGTCTTCGGCACCGATGGGAATTTGCAAAGGGAGTGCATGGCTGCCCAGCATTTCCTTCACCTGATTGCACACATTGAGGAAGTCGGCACCCTGTCGGTCCATTTTGTTTACAAAACCAATACGGGGTACATTGTAATTGTTGGCCAGACGCCAGTTGGTTTCAGATTGTGGCTCTACGCCATCCACTGCGCTGAACAAGAACACCAGTCCATCGAGTACACGGAGGGAACGGTTTACCTCTACGGTAAAGTCAACGTGACCCGGGGTGTCGATGATGTTCACGTGGTATTTCTGATCGCGGTAATTCCAGTTGAGGGTGGTAGCCGCAGAGGTGATGGTGATACCTCGCTCCTGCTCTTGCTCCATCCAGTCCATGGTGGCAGCGCCATCATGCACTTCACCAATCTTGTGACTCACGCCACCGTAGTAAAGTATGCGTTCGGTAGTGGTAGTCTTACCGGCATCGATGTGGGCAGCGATTCCGATATTGCGTGTGAATTTAAGGTCTCTCTTAGCCATTTCTGTTCGTAATTATAGCGGTGGGTGGCGTGAAAAATATCTTAGAATCGGAAGTGTGAGAATGCCCTGTTGGCTTCGGCCATGCGGTGCGTATCCTCTTTTTTCTTGTAGGCCGCTCCTTCTTCGCGTGAGGCTGCCAAGATTTCATTGGCCAGTCTTTGGCTCATTGTTTTTTCATTGCGCTTTCGCGAAAAGCCGATCAACCACTGCATCGCCATGGCCATCTTGCGGTTCTCGCGCACGGGCTGGGGAATTTGGAAGGTAGCACCACCCACGCGGCGGCTTTTCACCTCCACGGCGGGAGTCACATTGGAAAGGGCGCGTTTCCACACCTCTAATCCGGGCTCTTCCGACTTCTCATCAACGATGGCGATAGCATCGTAGAATATCTTGTACGCCAGGTTTTTCTTTCCCTGGAGCATCATATTGTTTACAAACTTGGTCACCAGAACCTCATTGAACTTGGGGTCGGGCAGAATGATGCGCTTTTTTGCGGTCTTTCTTCTCATGACTTCGGCAATTCGGGCTTATTTTTGAGGCTTAGGCCTTTTTGTTCCATATTTTGAGCGGCGCTGCGTACGGCCATTTACTCCGGCTGTATCGAGTGCTCCGCGTACGATGTGGTAGCGCACACCAGGAAGGTCTTTCACCCTGCCACCACGCACCAAGACGATGCTATGCTCTTGCAGGTTGTGACCTTCACCACCGATGTAGGCATTCACTTCCTTACCATTGGTGAGGCGCACACGCGCTACTTTGCGCATGGCTGAATTCGGTTTCTTAGGTGTAGTGGTGTACACACGCACACATACCCCTCTACGCTGTGGACATGAGGCCAAAGCCGCGGCTTTGCTCACTTTCGGCTTGGTCACCCGCCCTTTACGCACTAATTGAGAAATCGTAGGCATAATTATTAATTTGCTCTATTTCAGTTTTTTCACGACGCTTATTGACGCCACTTGCCCAAAATGGGGGTGCAAATGTACGAGAATTAATGGATAATCCAACAGCCGATTTCAATTAATTTTAAAGCTTCCAAGTGGATGCGTGGGCCATGGCGCTTTACCGGCCCATCGCGGCTCTGAGCGCGGCTCCTGAGCGCTTTTCATATTTGCCGAAAGGCGGTGTAGCATAGCGCTGGAATTATGGTAATTTTGCCCTTGATGGATTACTTGAAAGAACTGAACGAGGCCCAACGCGCCGCAGTGGAAAATACGGAGGGGCCCAGTATGGTGATAGCGGGCGCCGGATCGGGCAAAACCCGGGTGCTCACATACAGAATTGCCCACCTCATAGACAAGGGTGTCGATCCCTTTCACATTCTGGCGCTTACTTTTACCAACAAGGCTGCCCGCGAAATGAAAGAACGCATATCCAAATTGGTAGGCCCCGGCGAGGCGCGCAATATTTGGATGGGCACTTTCCACAGCATCTTTGCCCGCATACTCCGGGTGGAGTCGGAAAAGCTGAACTATCCATCAAACTTTACCATATACGATACCGCCGATAGCAAAAGCCTGATCAAATCCATCGTAAAGGAGATGGGCCTGGATGACAAATTGTACAAGGTATCGACCGTGCTCAACCGCATCAGCTCGGCCAAAAACAACCTGATATCGGTAAAGGCCTATGCCGAACATCCCGAAATCATGTCCGATGATGAAAGCAGTGGCCGTCCCAGGCTGGTGGAGATATACCGGGAGTACAACTTGAGGCTCTTCAAAGCCTCGGCAATGGACTTTGACGACCTGCTCTACAAGACCAATGTGCTGCTGCGCGACTTTCCGGAAGTACTCTATAAGTACCAAATGAAGTTTCAGTACATCATGGTGGACGAGTACCAGGATACCAACTTCAGCCAATACCTCATTGTAAAAAAACTGGCCGCACGCAATGAAAACCTCTGCGTAGTGGGCGATGATGCACAGAGCATCTATGGCTTTCGCGGGGCCAACATCCAGAATATCCTCAACTTTCGCAAGGATTATCCCGATTACCAGCTCTTCAAGCTGGAGCAGAACTACCGATCTACCAAAAACATCGTAGCTGCTGCCAATGAGGTGATCAAGCAAAACCGCGATCAAATCCAGAAGAAAGTGTGGACGGACAATGGCGAGGGCACGCTTATTAAGGTATCCCGATCCCTGTCCGACAATGATGAAGGCCTCTTTGTAGCAAATGACATATTTCAGGAGCAAGCCAATACAGGCAAGCGCTACCAGGATTTTGCCATACTCTACCGCACCAACTCGCAGAGCCGCGCCATGGAGGAGGCCCTGCGCAAGATCAACATTCCCTACCGCATATATGGTGGCCTCTCCTTTTACCAGCGCAAGGAGATCAAAGACATCTTGGCTTATTGTCGCCTTACGGCAAATCCGAATGATGAGGAGGCCTTCAAGCGCATTATCAATTACCCCGCACGCGGCATTGGAAAGACCACGATCGAAAAGCTGGCCGTCGCCGCCGATCAAAACAAATGCAGCCTATGGGAGGTCATTCGGCAGTATCCGGACTCACTCAAGGTAAATGCCGGAACAGCCAAGCGGCTCGATGATTTTGCTACCATGATTCTGAGCTTCAGAGCTCAACTGGACAAGGTAGACGCTGCCAGCCTGGCAGAGCAAATAGCCAAATCGAGTGGCTTGCTGCGAGAGCTCTACGCCGACAAAAGTCCCGAGGGATTGAGCCGCTACGAAAACATTCAGGAATTGCTGGGCGGTATACGCGAATTTGCCGAAAGGGAGGAGAATGCAGTGAATGGTGAGAAACCCGGATTGGCAGACTTCCTGGTAGACGTGGCATTGCTCACCGATGCCGATCAGGATGATGATGACGACAACAAGGTGAATCTGATGACCATACACGCATCCAAGGGCCTCGAGTTTTCGCACGTGTACATTGTGGGCCTGGAAGAAAATCTATTTCCCTCCCAGCTCAGTCTTGCCGAGCGCAGCGAATTGGAAGAAGAGAGAAGACTCTTTTACGTGGCCCTCACCCGGGCCGGAGAGAGGGCCACCCTGAGCTATGCCCTGAGCCGATACCGCTATGGGCAGCTGCACCAATGCGAGCCCAGCCGTTTCATAGAAGAAATACCCACCGAGTACCTCGATATGCCTCTCGGCAAAGGCATGCAAGCCTACGAGGAGCGCTCAGACGATTTTGGCGAAAGCTCATGGGGAGGTGGAAGCTTTGCATACGGGCGATCGCGGAGTGGAACTGAGAGAGGAGCTGCCAAAGCATGGACTGCACCGCGAAGGGGCAGCACAGCAGGCATGCATTCCACCAAGGCAAAGAGTGCTCCTACGGGCAAAGCCCTGAAGCGGATGCCCAGGGAAGGCAATACCGAGCCAGCCGCTGCCCGCGCCATGGAGGAGGGCCTCGTGGCAGGCGTGCAGGTACAGCATGAAAAATTTGGCAAGGGCAAGGTGCTCAATGTCGAGGGCGAAAGCCCCAATGAAAAAGCCACCGTGTTCTTTCCCTCAGTGGGCCAGAAACAGCTGCTGCTCAAATATGCCAAGCTTAGGGTGCTCAACTGAGAGCTCCTCGGATATAATCCTTACTTTTGGCCGCAGAATAAAGGGCAGCGACAACCGGAAGCAAGTAAAACAAATGCTGAGCCGAAAATGCTGCCAAGCAAAAGCTATACATGAAACTTACCTACAACAGTTCGCGGCCCGACCTCGCACTACCGGAGTACGGACGCGGCATCCAAAACATGGTGGATCACGCCATGACCATCGAAGACCGCGAAGAGCGCAATCGCTGCGTGCGGGCCATCATTACCACCATGGGAAATCTATTTCCCATGCTGCGCGATACCGACGACTTTAAGCATAAGCTCTGGGACCATATACACATCATGTCGGGTTTTCAGCTCGATGTGGATTCCCCTTACCCCAAGCCCGAACCCGAAACTTTCCAGACCAAGCCCAAGCGCCTCGAATACCCTCAGAGTGATATCCGCTTTGGCCACTACGGCAAAACAATTGAGCGCATCATAGAAGATGCCTGCATGGAGGAGGATGAAGAAAAGCGCAAGCAAATGACTGTGGGCATCGCCAACCTGATGAAGCGCACCTACATGGTGTGGGCGCAAAACTCGGTGAAGGATGATGTGATTGCCAAAGACCTCAAATTGCTGTCCAAAGGAAAGCTTACGCTCGAAAATCCCGAAGAAGAGCTGGCATCGGCCAGCCGCATCGCTCAGCAAATGGGCATCAATACGAAGCCCCAATCCCAACAGCAGAGTCGGGGGCGCAAGGGTCACTACAAGAAAAAATCGCGAAGAAAGCGCAAGTAAGCACTATGGGAGCTTTTGAAATTGAAGGAGGTACCAAGCTTAGTGGAAGCCTCACCCCGCAAGGAGCCAAAAACGAAGTATTGCAGATACTCTGTGCCGTTTTGCTGACCCCCGAGCGCGTCGAGGTGCGCAATGTGCCCGACATCGTGGATGTGAACAAACTCATCGACCTGCTCGGCGACCTTGGGGTAAAAGTTGAAAAACTGGGACAGGAGCACTACGCCTTTACGGCCAAGGACGTGGACATCGAATACCTACACAGCGAGGCCTTCAAGAAAAAGGGCAGCAGCCTGAGAGGCTCGGTGATGCTGGTTGGGCCCCTCCTGGCCCGCTTTGGCAAAGGCTATATCCCCAAGCCCGGAGGTGATAAAATCGGAAGGAGGCGTCTCGACACCCACTTTGTGGGTTTTCAGGAGCTCGGTGCCATTTTCCATTTCGATCCGGGAGATCAGTTTTACCGGGTGGAGGCATCGGCTCTCAAAGGCGTATTCATGCACCTCGACGAGCCCTCTGTAACCGGCACAGCCAATATCATTATGGCCGCGAGCATGGCCAAAGGAAAAACGAGCATTTACAATGCCGCCTGCGAGCCTTACATACAGCAACTCTGCAAGATGCTCAATAGCATGGGGGCCAAAATAAGCGGAGCCGGCTCCAACCGCATCGAAATCGAAGGGGTAGACTATCTCGGTGGATGCACCCATACTGTACTGCCCGATATGATCGAGATCGGAAGCTTTATCGGCCTTGCTGCAATGACGGGCTCTGAGCTGACTATCAAATCGGTAAACTATCCTATGCTCGGAATCATTCCCGCCACCTTCAGGCGCTTGGGAATTGCAATGGAGCTTCGTGGCGACGACCTCTACATCCCGGCTCAAGAGCACTACGAGATCGAGAGTTACATAGACGGCTCGATCATGACCATCAGCGACCATCCCTGGCCGGGGTTTACGCCCGACCTCCTGAGCATCGTACTGGTGGTGGCCACCCAGGCCAAAGGCTCAGTGCTCATCCACCAAAAGATGTTTGAGAGCCGCCTCTTTTTTGTAGATAAGCTCATCGATATGGGTGCTCAAATCATCCTCTGCGATCCGCATAGGGCTACGGTCATAGGCCTTGACAGGCAAGTGGCGCTCAGAGGTATATCCATGACCTCGCCCGACATTCGGGCAGGGGTATCTCTGCTCATAGCCGCCATGAGTGCTGAGGGCAAGAGCACCATTCACAACATTGAGCAAATAGACCGTGGTTATCAACGAATTGATACCCGACTCAATGCCATAGGTGCAAAAATCAAACGCATTTCGTAACTTGCTTTCGCTAATCTGAAGCAGCTATGATTAAGTCAAAGAAATTCAGAACCTGGGGGCCTGCGCTACTGGCCATGCTGGGTTTGTATTTGGTTGGAAAAATTGAAGCGCAATTGGACGCTGGAGCCCATATTGGCGACAGCCAAGCCACAATGCTGAAAAGCACTGCCGCTCAGGAACCGACGTCGAATGTAGGTTTGAATGTCGGTGACATAGCGCCCGACCTTGAGTTCGAAAGCCCCGATGGTAAGAAGTTGAAGCTTTCCTCGCTTCGCGGCAAAGTGGTATTGATCGATTTTTGGGCGAGCTGGTGCATGCCATGCCGCAGGGAAAATCCAAATGTGGTAAATGCTTACGAGAAGTACCGAAAAGCTAAATTTAAAGACGCCAAGGGCTTTGAGATATACAGCGTAAGCCTCGACAAGAGCCGGGATCGCTGGGTATCTGCCATCGAGCAGGACAAGCTCGACTGGAAGTACCACGTGAGCGATCTGGGAGGTTGGAATTCTGAACCTGCCAAAATCTACGGCGTGCGCAGCATACCCTACAGCCTCCTCATCGATGCGGATGGCAAAATATTGGCCAAGAACCTCAGGGGCACCGGCCTGCACATGGCTCTGGATGAGCTGATAGAGGGTTTCTAAAAGCCAGAGGAGACTTGTAATGAGTCCCGGTTCCAGACAAAATCGCGTAACAAGATAGCCGCTTTGCCGCAAAGGCACGAGATGTTGATGGGTCATGAAAAGCAGCAAGTCGCAGCTATCTATCAATTGTGCTACCTTCGCGCTAAAGATTAGGCCACGGTATGAGCTTCTTTGAGCGCTGGAAAGAACGCGTGATGCAATCGCTGCCTGTTCGAAAGGCAATATACGCTTCGAAAAAAATCGTCTTGCCGGGATTTCAAGGACTAAGTGCCTATCAAGTGCTTGGATTCTTCATCCAGGGCTTGCAGCAAGGGCGCATCACCACACGAGCGGCGGCCATTTCCTTTCGCGTTATGCTCGCCATCCCGCCTTTTCTTATCATCCTTCTCTCCATCATCCCCTTTATACCTATTGCAGATTTTCAGGAAAACCTGATGACAAACCTCTCCATACTCCTGCCTGAGAGCGCCTTTGAACTTATGGAGCAAACACTGGACGACCTCATCAACAAAAAGCAGCAAACCCTCATCAGCATTTCCTTCATCTTGCTGCTATTCTATTCGTCCAATGCCTTGGCTGCAGTACTCGACGGTTTTAGCTCCAGCGTACATCAAACCCGTGACCACGGGCTCGTGATGCAATACATAGTGTCTTTAGGGCTCATGATCATGCTGAGCCTGATGGTGGTAATCGGGGTGGCATTGATCACCTTCAGTGGGCCGGTGCTTTCCTACCTCCGCGAGGTGGGAGTGATTGGCGACGATATGGTCGTGATCTTGATCGTGGTGGCCAAATGGGTGCTGGTCGTGCTGATGTTTGAGCTGGGTATCTCGCTGCTGTACAGAGCCGGACATACAGGAAAATGGCGCGCCTTCAATGCCGGGGCTACCTTTGCCACGGTTGGCCTAATCATCGTTTCCTCCCTTTTTGCCTGGTTTGTGAATAATTTTGGAAGCTACAATAAGCTTTACGGTTCTGTGGGCTCCATACTGGTTGTAATGCTCTGGCTTTATTTCAACAACATTGTCCTCCTCATCGGTTTTGAAATCAATACAAGCATAGAGCAGGCCAAAGGCAAGAGTATCGAAAAACTGGATCCGGAAAAAGCCCTCGAGCATTGAAGCATGCTCACCAAACAATTCTCACGATTGATATAAGAGCGGAACGAGCTGAGCAAACAATGCCAATATGACACAAAACCACTGTGGCCCGCCTTTTGGACTTTAGGCCGCGTAAATGAAATTATTCTCCTGAGATGAAAAAAGAAGAGTCAACAAAAGACACTGAAAACAAGAGCACAAAGAAGCAAGGCAAAGCCATTGAAAACCCTGTAGCAGAGGAAGCGCCCGCGCAGGAAGAAAAGGCGAATCCGAAAGCGACTCAGGATGAACTGACGCAATTGCAGGAAAAATATGACAATTTGAATGACAAGTACCTGCGCCTGTACAGTGAGTACGAAAACTTCAGAAGAAGAACGGCCAAAGAAAGGCTGGAAATCATGGAAAATTCCGGAGCGCGCATTTTGGAAGCCTTTCTGCCTGTGGTAGATGACTTCGACAGAGCCATAGCCAGCAATGATAGCGATACCGATCTGGAGAATGTCAAGGAAGGCTTCAAGCTTATCCACAACAAATTGCTTCGTACCCTCGAAGCCAACGGAGTGAAGCCTATGAATGCCATGGAAGAGGCCTTTGATACCAATTTTCACGAAGCAATCACAAACATACCCGCCCCGGAGGAATCGCTCAAGGGCAAGGTGCTCGATGTAGCCGAGAAAGGCTATTTCTACAATGACAAAGTGCTGCGCTATGCCAAAGTAGTAGTAGGCCAGTAATATACCACAGGAACAGAAAACATGTCAAAAAGGGACTATTACGAAATCCTTGGCGTATCACGCTCTGCCGAGACAGTTGAAATCAAGAAGGCTTACCGCAAACTTGCACTGAAGTACCACCCGGACAAGAATCCGGATGATGCCACAGCCGAAGTGCGCTTCAAAGAGGCTGCCGAGGCCTATGAAGTATTGAGCAATCCCGAGAAGAGGCAGCGCTACGATCGCTTTGGCCATGAAGGAGTGAGGGGCGCAGGTGGCTTTGGCGGCGGCATGAGCATGGACGACATCTTCAGCCAATTTGGTGACATCTTTGGAGGCGCCTTCGGTGGAGGTTTCCGCGGTGGCTTTGGTGGAGGTGGACGCCAGCGTGTGATCAAGGGAAGCAATCTGCGCATCAAAGTCAAGCTGGAGATCATAGACATACTAAAGGGCACCACCAAAAAAATCAAAGTCAACAAATTGGTGGTGGCGGAAGGCGTGGAATATCGAACCTGCAGTACCTGTCACGGTTCGGGACAAGTGACCCGAATCACCAATACCATCTTGGGCCAAATGCAGACCAGCAGCACTTGTCCTCGGTGTCATGGCAGTGGCAAGGAGCTCTCTAAAAGGCCTCCTGGATCCAATGAGCAAGGACTTATCCGCAAGGAAGAAGTAATCAGCATAGACATACCCGCAGGGGTGGAAGAAGGCATGCAACTCAATGTACGCGGCAAGGGAA
This sequence comes from Flavobacteriales bacterium, assembly GCA_007125175.1. GTDB lineage: Bacteria > Bacteroidota > Bacteroidia > Flavobacteriales_D > Cryomorphaceae > T3Sed10-241. The sequence continues at coordinate 20,487 of SLDS01000117.1, read as the reverse complement.
ATGCAGCGCCAGCCGGAGGTGTACCGGGAGATTTGCTCGTAGTAATCGAGGAGCTGGAGCATACCCATCTCAAGCGCAATGGCCAAAACCTCCACTACGACCTGTATGTAAGCTTCATAGATGCAGCCTTGGGCGCAAGCGCTGAAGTACCTCTGGTAGAAGGTAAAGCCAAAATACAAATCGAGGCAGGTACTCAAAGCGGCAAGCTGGTACGCCTTCGCGGCAAAGGATTGCCACATGTGCAAGCCCATGGCAAAGGTGACCTCTTGGTAAACATAAATCTATGGACACCTCAAGAGCTTACAAAAGAGGAGCGCAAACTTTTGGAGGGCCTTCGCGAAAGTGAAAACTTTCAGCCTCAAGAAGACCATTCTGAGAAAAGCTTTTTCCAGAAGGTGAAGGAAATGTTTGAGTGATAAGCTGTCTCAGCAGCAAAGAAAAGCTCTCCTCACGCCAAAAAACTCTAATTTGATCGGAAGATTTGCGTAAAAGACTGATCTTCGTATTGTACCTACTGAATGCAAATGATCATTGACGACTTTATCCGGAGATCCCTACAGGAAGATGTAGGGGATGGCGATCACACTTCCAATGCATGCATACCCGAAGATGCCGAGGGCCGTGCGAGGATGATCGTCAAGGAAGACGGTGTAATCGCGGGACTTGAACTTGCGGAGCAAATCTTCTACCATGTCGACTCATCGCTGCGCGTGAAGTTAATGGTTGCTGATGGACAAAGGGTGAAAACCGGAGAGATTGTACTCATGGTAAGTGGCCGTGCCAGGAGCATCCTCATGGCGGAAAGGCTCGTGCTCAACTGTGCCCAGCGCATGAGCGGTATTGCTACGCTGACCCGCAGCATAGTCGACACCTTACATGGACTGCCAACGAAGGTGCTCGACACCCGAAAAACCACACCAGGTTTACGCTTTCTGGAAAAGCTCGCCGTACAAATGGGAGGGGGTGTGAATCATCGCTTCGGGCTCTATGACATGATCATGATCAAGGACAATCACATCGACTATGCCGGTGGCATTGAAGCAGCTATCAGAATGGCCGACGAGTACAGAAAAAACAATCAGCTCTCCGTGAAACTGGAAGTGGAGGCGAGAAACCTGGAAGAATTGGACAGCATTTTGCGGGTGGGGCTTATCGATCGTATCATGCTCGATAACTTTAGCTACCCCGATCTAAGAAAGGCCGTGCAACTCATAGGAGACAAATACCAGACCGAAGCCAGTGGTGGCATTACCATCGAAACGGCCCGATCTTATGCAGAGTGTGGTGTAGACTACCTATCCGTGGGGGCACTTACCCACAGCGCGAAGAGCCTCGATATAAGTCTCAAGGCTTACTGAATTTCGGTTTTTTGCGACAGCGAAAGAATCGCGACCAAGGCTGGCCTTAGTCAACAACCTTCACGCGGATGCTTGCGCTCAAGCTCTCACCATAAGAGCGGTGTATCCCATCGGCGAATTGCAGTACGAGCGTATGCTCGCCCATTGGCAATTCGAGTGTATCACTGGATTGGCCTCCGCCATAGTGGATATGCGTTTCGTCGGCTGGTACTGCAATACCGAATGGCGTAGGCTCCTCATTGATAAGCAGGTGGTGGTGGCCTGAGCCCTCTTTCACCTCTCCTGCAGGATCCAGGTCAATTCCTTCAAGTCCGAATTCGATAAATACTGGTGACTTTATTTCATCGCCATCGTTGAGATTGGCAAAGTACACACGGGCGTCTTCTGGTGCTGGAGGCATTTCAGGCCCTGCCTGACTGTGGTCGTGATCGTGTTCTGCTTTGGCGGGCTCAGCTTTTTCCTTCTGGCTGCTATCCTCTCTTTGATAGGTTGTTTCGCATGCGCTAAAAAGGAAAAGAACAAAGGCTGAGATGAAGAGAAAAGTTTTAGTTCGCATGGGGCTTTTTATTGGTGTGCACAAAACTAATCAATGCTTCGAAATAATTGGGGGCCGATCATAGTCAATTGATCCATAAAAGAACGCATACATACACTTCTGGATTCTATAGCACCTGGCTAAATAGGATTGGTGATGAAGCCTTATTCCCAATAAAAGAAAAGAACCCCTGAAGAGAGGTTCTTTTCACAACGCGCTAGATTGATTGGAGTATCGAACGTGTTGTTTACCCAATAATAAGAGGCACAGCAATAGATATACCTCCTAAACAACGTGCATGTAAAAGTGCCAAGATTGCAAAAGAAGCGCATCACCCAAAAGGGTGATTTTGTGTGAAAGAAAATCAAGGAATGATGCCGCGGTTCCAGAGATGTCGAACTTGCAAGCCTGATTAGCAGACTCATTTTTGCTGAAAGGCAGACAAAAAATACCTAAAAACCAAGCTCTTTAATGCGGAAAAGGGCTTGGGTACGGTTCCTTACATCGAGCTTATCGAAAAGGTGTTGCAGGTGGGTTTTGACAGTATTCACAGAGATAAATGAAGCCTCAGCAATCTCTTTGTTGGTCTTGCCTTCCCTAAGCTTTAAAAGCAAATCAAACTCCCGCTGGCTGAGTGAGGTTGGAAGCACCTCATTGATTTTTTCCAGACTGATAATCTGATTGTTTTGCCCATTTAGGTGGTTGAACAGGGCTATCTCGAGGGCAGTCATCAAGTCAAGGCCGTCGAATGGCTTGAGCAGGTAGCCTGCGGGAAATGTTTGCCTGGCACGAAACAGGGTATCCCTATCAGCGTGGCTTGTGAGAAACACGAAGGGTAGCTGCCAGCGATTTCTTATCTCCTCGGCTATTGCTATGCCATCGGGGCCCTCGCCCAGATTGATATCCAATAGTATGGCATCGGGCGGAGAGGTTTCCAACATTTCCAGTGCCTCGTCACCGGTATGGGCGATTCCGCTCACGGAAAAATCGTTTTCCTCCAGATACGCTCGAATATCCTCTGCAATAAGAGGTTCATCTTCAACTATCAGGATGCGATAGGTTCTGGCCATATGCGTTTGTAATTTCGAATGGTGTATGTAACTTCCATGCCCGCAGTGGTACTTACGGAAATGGTGGCCTTAAGTTTATTTTTAAAAGCGTGTAGTAGTTTGTGGCCAAAGGATTCTTGGGTATTCATCTCTCCATTGTGACCGATGCCATTGTCCTTCACCTGAAGGATTAAAGCCCCATCCGCTACTTGCAATGAGACGGCAATTTCACCTTCGGCACCATCGGGAAATGCATATTTGAGGGCATTTGTTATCAATTCGTTGAGAATGATACCCAAGGGCAAGGCAGTATCTACATCCAGGTGAATGTCCTCTACATTGAGCCTGAGTTCCACAGTATCGTGATCGACCCTGTATGCATTGAACAGGCTTTTGCTCAGCTCTTTCACATACGTTTTCATGTCGATACTTTTCAGATCGCCTTCACCGTATAAGAATTGATGAATGAGGGCCATGGATTTCACCCTGTGACGGGTTTCGTTTACAGCATTGAGTGCTTTCTCATCCGAAATCTCTCTCCCTTGCAAACTTAGCAAGCTACTCACTACCTGAAGGTTATTTTTCACCCTGTGGTGAATTTCCTTGAGTAGGGTTTCGCGGTCTTTGAGGGCCAGTTCTATGGTTTTATTTTTGGCGGCCATAAGTACAGCGCTCTTTTGCTGTGCCCTGTATCGATATGCCCAGAATGCGGCCAGCATCAATATGATGGCAGAGAGCAGTATCATCACATTGCGTTGATTGCGGCTTGCTACTTCTCGAAGCGCGCCCTGCGCGCTCACGAGCTGAAGCTCTGCGATACGTCTTTCTTTTTTTTCACTCTCATACTTACTCTCCAACTCATTGCTTATTCTTTGCAAGTCCAGATTGGTGAGGGAATCCCTCATGCTCATATATTTTTCATGACAGGAAAAAGCTTCCTCATACCGCCCCAGCGCTGCCATGATTCGGGATCGACTAGCATACACACGTTGCAGCATGAGTAGGGAATTGATTTTAGTAGCTGCGAGCTCTGCCTTTTCAAGGTACTTCAAAGCCGATTCGTTAAAGCCGTATTCCTCATTGATATCGGCAAGGCCAAGGCTGGCCGTTGCTACGCTACCCTGGTCATTGATGGTTTCGGCGAGTACGCCTCCCAAAGTGTAATAATACTGAGCGCTATCCAAAATGAATCGCTCCAAAAAATAAGCTCCAAAATTAAGATATGCAGCACTTTGCACCGTGTTCAACTCGAGTTTTCTTGAGAGATTAACTGCCCGGTGTAAGTAATTGGGTACCGAATCAAAATCGGCCAAGCGGACCAGTACTGATGCAATGTTGACAAGGCTGCCTGCCATGCCTATTTCATTGCCATTGGCCTGCTCAATGTCATGTGACAATGTGAAATACTTTAGGGCCTTTCCATAGTTTTCTTGATTTCTGAATAGTACAGCCAAATTGTTGTAGGTATTTTCCAAGCCTTCTCCACCTATACTCTCGCGCAATGGAATCACCTCCAAATATAGATTTATAGCCTCTTCCATCTGCCCGGAAACATCCTTAAGTATGGCCATCATCTCAAGCGACACTGCGGTCCAATAGGGATCATCGAGTCTCTTGGCCAGCGCTATAGCATTCCTGGCGTAGTGCATTGCGCTGTCAAAATTTAGAAAATAGTATTCCCAGGCCAGATCGTTGAATGCCCCCAGCCGAATATCGTCGGGATAATCGCCTGCCAGAATGGCCTTGCTGCGCAGTATTTCAGTCTCAGAGGAGTCAGCAAGCATCAATGCAGGCCTCAAGAATAGAATAGCAAGCCACAGAAGCAGCCATGGACTATTGGAATTCATAGAAATGCGATTTTCACCCGAGTACTAAACTAGAGGCACAATTTCTAAAAAAAGGGAATAGCCTTCGACCTTTTCGGCAAAAAAATCAAGGAGCCAAGTCTTAAATCAGAGTCTAAAGAAAATCCAAGAGCTTCAAAAGGCAAGCCAAGCCGGTAGATACCGAAAAGGAAACAGGTACTGATCTTATCCCTTCGTGGGGCAGGCTGGAGGGCATACAAAAGCACGACTTTGATAAAACAGTAGGGTCGTTGCAATCTTGTTACAACGACCCTTCCTGGTTTCAAGCTGTACGCCTACCGAATTCATAGCCTGCTTCGGTTAGCCAGAAATAGCCAGCCCATCACTTTAAGGAGTCCATCAATTCTCCACAACAAGAGGTCTCCGGACGGAGCTGGCTTAGAGCAGGTGAAGTCGAAAAACATCGCCTGACCCACTTCTTAATGGAGAGGCAGAGAAAAAGGTAACCGCTTCTATGATTTTTTTTTTTTTTTTTTTGGAGTAATTGGTTACCTTTTCGAAAATCAAGCCATTAAGAAGTGGTAAAAGGACACGAAATACAAGCAATCCGCGAAGCTTCAGATTCCTATTTGAGTCAGATGTATGGGGCACATCGAAAAAAGGTAATGTACTACATTTCTGAGCACTACAATTTAGATGAGAGCAGGTGTAGCGAAGTATACCAAGAGGCCTTCTTCATTTTTTTTGAGAAAGTAAGAACCGGAAGCATTACGCATTTGACATGCAGCATAAGCACCTACCTAGTCGGCATTGCCAAAAATCTGGCAAAAGACTTATCGAAAAGTAAATGGAGCAATAGCGTGGATAAATTTGGGCTCTCCATAGGCATGGAAGAGCAGCCCCTGATCGATGAACAATACAGACAAACCGAGGAACTTGATGAAAGCTACCAAGATTTGCACTTGGCCCTCTCGAAGATGAATGAAAACTGCAAAACGGTTCTGAATCTCTACTATTACAGAGAGTTTAGCATGGAAGCGATCGCAGCAAGAATGAAGTATAAGAATGAAAATGTGGCAAAGAAAAGTAAATACCAATGCTTGCAAAAGCTGAAGAGTATCCTCAAGGAAATCCGTGAGAACAAAGACACTAGCAATGAATGATAACATGAACCATATGCGCCATAATGATAATGAGATGACCGCTCTGATAATGGCCTACATCGAAGATCTATTGCCACAAGACGAGAGGCAAAAAATCGAACTAAGGAGAAAGCAAGATCCTGCTTTCGACGTTGCTGTGGTAGAATTTATCAATCTTAAAAAGGGCCTGGAAGAAATTGGAAAAGCCGAGCTTAAGGAAAAAATAAAGCAATGGGAAACAGAGCAAATGGAAAAAAACAGCTCCAATTCCTATACGCTGCGCATCGCAGCTGGCTTCATCATCCTCCTCTTGGCAGGTTTTGTAGCTGTCGTGCTAATGCGACCTGATCCGCCGGCTTTTGACCAAATAGCCGAAGCGCAATTTGAGCCCTACCCCAATATGATCACCACACGGGGACTTGACGTCGACGCACAACTTAGAGCGCTGCTGAATCACTACGATCAGGGAGACTACAATGCACTGTTGGAAGCTGTGGATTACCCCACCCTGCTGGAAAAAAAGAGTCTCGAAGAAAAAGAAGAATTTCAACTTTTTTATGTCGCTGAGGCCCAAATGGCATTGGGCCACCACTATAAGGCTTCAGATCTTTACCTCTACTTCGATAGCAGGGATCATGCCTTCTTTGAAGTGGCGAGGTTTCACCGGGCTCTGGCACTGCTGCTGGCGCAGGAAATGACTGAGGCAAGGAATCTTCTCGTGCAAATCTCAGCCGAAAAAGGTGCCTACAGAGAACAGGCAACACTTCTGCTTCGAGAACTGGATGAAAGCAGAGACTAAGATTGCTTGCTATGATCACCAAAACCCTGCGAAGGTCTCCAGGGCAAAATTAGAAGAACTATGGCCATGATCAAAGCAATCAAGAGCCACAACCATATTGAAGACCAGAGGGAGTCACTTGAGTAAAGGGGGCGTGGATCACCGACCAAAACCATTCCAGCCCAAAAATAAGGATGCTTCATGTACCCGTCATGGCTGGCTAAATAGCTGCGCTTGGCGGTAGAAAGAGCTGCACGTTTCGTATTGCCTTCCAACAATACTTTGTAAAAGTTGCTCATCAGATCTGCACCACTGGCATCATTGCTGGGCCAGAGGGTCATCAAGACAGCAGGGCTCCCGGCATAGAAAAAGCCATGTGCCAAACTAATGGCTCCCTCCCCTCTTCGGATCGGTCCATCCCCTGTTTGGCATGCACTGAGCACCACCATTTCTGCCGGAAGGCTGGAAAAATACAAGTCAGAGACTTTTAAGGTACCATCCTGCAGGGATTCACTACCAGCGTTGAGCAATAAGCCCGAGCGCAAAGGGTCTATGGGATCAGTAAATGCATGTGTAGAAAAGTGCATAATTCGGTATTGCCCTGCGCGGCCGCGAAACCAATCCATGCAGTTAAGATCTTTGCTCACAGACGCTTCGTTAAAAAGGCTTGCTACTCTATCTAACTCCACTTGGGCCCCACGTAGCTGTGACCATGAAGTACTGGCTCCTGAACTGCCAAAGGCGGGGGCCAGGCCCATAAACTCCCCATCGAAGCGGACTTGCCGGGGAGAGTATGCCTCTATGCTGCGATAACCATAAGCATAGGAAATCTCCGTATCTTCAATTAAATATCGCTCATTGCCAAGGCCAGAGTTTGCCACAGTGACCAAGGCTTCGAAAGGAAGGTAATGCAAGACTCCATCTGGGAGCACCACCACCTTTTCAGGGAGCTTGCCTGTGGCCGGTAGCACTGGAATGACCACATGCTTATACAGCTCAAATGACATAGCGTTCAACTCACTCATTTCCTCGCGAAAGTTTTGCAATGAGGGCATCAAGGCTGATCGGGTGCGATACTCTGAAACGAGCGCCGAGAGGCTATCTTCACTGCTCAATCGACGCAGGTCGCAAGACTCGGCACCAAGAGATAAGGTGTAGACTCCTGAGGGGCCCGAAAAGTAGTTCCAAATAAACTCATCGCTGTCGAGCTCATCGCGGGCTTCTTCCAGGCTTGGCAAGGGAGGTGAAAAACGCTGGGCGCTGTAATCGGCATACTCATTTTTGTAACGCTCTACAACCTTATCGAGATGGCGATTTACTTCAAAGAAGCGCTTTCGAATAGGTGCCTTTTCAGCTTCTTCCAGGTCTTCTTGCATCAATAGCGATTGGAGATAGCCATACTCAGTGCGCAAAGCAGATTCCTCTTGAAGAAGCTCCGATGACACAGGGCTCAATTCATCCCCGGCGATGCGGTTAAATGAACTCAAGAGGGTGGCGGCTTTGGATTCTTCGGTCATCTCCCATGCAGTGCTCAGATATGATGCCTCACCACTGAGTTGATAAGCACGGTAGGCCGCCTGCATGCCGAAGTCGTAAATATCCAACCAGCCCGCTTCACGCAAGGTCATGAGCTCACCTGGAACCGCTCGAGTTTTGGCCAGACGAAAAAAGCTATCATAAGAATCGATTTTATCGATGATGCTCTTGTGATCCTTTTCGATACCTGATGAATATGCTATTACACTTAAGGCCTTGACGCAAACCCTGAGAGTCTGTAGCACTTTGGGAGCATCGAGCGACCATGCATAAGGATTCAATTTAAGCTCTAAACTATCAGGTAGGATATGAGCTTCGGCCCGCTGGGCCCATTCCAAGGCTTGGTAGCCCATACCTCCATCTGCATACAGTTCTGAAATATTGTGTGCCAGAGCCCATTTTGAGGAATTCAAGACACATTCAGCATAAACCGAATCCCACAATGCCAAGGCTTCCCGATCACGACCAACGGCGCTATATGCACGCCCCCTTCGAAGCATGGCTATGGCAATGATTTGCTCAGTGCCTTCCACCAAGTCATAGCGTTCAATTTCTGGAAGCAATGCTAAAACTTCATGATGTCGATTCTCCTTTTGCAGAACACTGAATTCGGCAAGCAAGGCAGTTGTAAGGTACTTGTGCTCTCTTTCATCCAGATTTTCCGAAAGGTGCCGTATCTCATCCAGCAAAGCATATGATTCCTCCGAAACGCTATCGCTCAGGGCAAGCTGGGCTGAGAGTAAGGCTGCCAAATCAAGAATGATGCTGGGCGTAGCGCCAGAATCAAGCGCCCGCTGATATCGAACCGCTTCCCTTCGATGCTCGAGAGAAAGCGCCTTCTGATGCATCTCTTGATATACACGCGCAAGCCAACTGTGGACAAGTCCATAATAGTAGGGTGAAACATCATCGAGCTCTGAGAGCACATCGAGGGAACGGGAGAAATACTCGACAGACTTTTGCAATTGGCCTAAATCCCGATAGGACTCGCCAACAGCCTGGTAGGCTTTTGCATGGATCAATCGTTTCTCAACGAGTGGCAGAATATTTTTTTCAAGACGCAAGCGGGCTTGGTGTAGCTCGAGCAAATCATGATTTAAATACATCTGCGCCCTTATGCGGTCAAGCTCGGCTGAGGCTATCAAATCGTACCATTCCTGCTCGGTAAAAATTGCCAAAGCACTGTCCAAAATGGTGATCCCATACTCAAATTTTCCTATTCTGAATTGACCAATCGCTCTTTGCTGGATCTCCATCGCCGCCAAGGAATCTTCATTGGAAATCGGAGCTACCTGCGCCCTCAGGCCGTGAGCACCAAGGAAAGTGAAAAGGAGAACAGAAAGAGAAAATGTGATTTTCAACATGGTCGCACCAAATTTAAGCATCTAAGTTGGCCAGCCAAGACGCTATGGTGCTCACTTAAAAAACTCATGTATTAAACCGAAGCCACTTCCACAGCTCCTTGTAGTTAACCTTCTTACCATACATCAGAATTCCTACTCTGTATATTTTGGCGGCAAGCCATACCGCTCCCAAAAAGCCTGCGATAAGTGCAGCCATGCCTACATAGAGCTGCCAAAGTGTGCCTGCCTCAAAGCCCATAGCCACGCGCACCATCATCACGACCGGAGAGGTGAGAGGCACAATTGAAAACCACAGTACGGATGTGCCACCGGGATTTGCCAAGGCAAATTCTGAGACGATAAAGGCAAAAACCAAGGGGATAGTGATAGGAAGCATAAACTGCTGTGTATCGGTCTCATTATCTACAGCGGCACCCACAGCAGCAAAAAGAGAGGCATACAGGAGGTAGCCCCCCAGAAAGAAAAAGATGAACATGCCAAGCATCAAAGGCCAGTTGATTCGAAAGAGTATCAGCTCGGCGATATTGGTCAATGTGGCTTGGTTCATGGCGTCTTTGCCTTGCTCCTCAATGACCGACTGAGTCGCCTGCATACCTTCGGCCATGCCCCCTGCCGACATCAGATCGGGAATAAAGAATGCGCTCAGGGCAGAGAAGAGTATAAAGCTCAGGATTACCCAAAGCAAAAATTGGGTAAGACCTACCAAGGCCACGCCAATGATCTTGCCCATCATGAGCTGAAAGGGCCTCACTGAAGATATGATCACCTCGACAATTCGATTGCTCTTTTCTTCCATGACCCCGCGCATGACCTGCACACCATAGAGAAAAATGAAAAAGTAGATTAGCACAGCAAAGGCGAAGCCTACAAATGCCTGCTCCTGCTGGTAGGATGCTTCACCGTCTGAGGCATTTATTTGCATAATATCCAGATCGGTACGTATGCTTTGATAGGTATCGGGATCGATGCTGTGAAGGGCGAGTTTTTCTTTTTCTATCACCTTCTCTACCTGTGACTTGATATAGCTGCGGGCCTTAAGACTGGGCAAACTTCGAAATACCATCTCGGCCTGTGGCACTGACAAAATATCCTCACGCAATACCAACATTAGGCTGTAAGCACTTGAATCAAACTCGGCATTGCTCATGCCTCGTGTGGTGTAAGAAAATTTAACCTGAGGAGTGTCCTTCAATCTTTTCATGAAGAGCGGCCTCAAGGCTGTATCGCTGGTATCCGCTGCAATGGAGGGTGTAAGATCCACTACAAGTACATTGTACACACTGCTATCCTTGATTCCGAGGTAAACCCCAAGGCTCATCAAGCCAGCAATCAATACCGGCCCAAGTAGGGTCATCACGATAAAGGAAGCTTTCTTGACCCTGCTCACATACTCCCTCTGTATTACAAGACCTGTTTTGCTCATACCATTTGTTCTTCTGGCTGTTCAACTACTTTGATGAAAATATCGTTCATACTGGGGATGTATTCGGATACCGACTCTATTTGCACATGCGGTATAGCCCTCTGCAGCAGGTCATTCACTGTAAGTCCCTGCTTGATTTTGACCCGCGCCAACCGCAGATCTGCATCTGAACTGTGCTGCAGCAGCTCAAACTGAGTACCAAGTGCATTGGTAAAAGACAGCATTTGGCCCTTGAAGCTCAACTCAAAAATGGATTCTTTGAAGCGCGATCTCACTTCTTTGATCTCGCCATCGAGCATCACCTTCGACTGATTGATCAGGGCAATGTGACTGCATATTTCCTCCACCGAAGCCATATTGTGCGTGGACAGCATGATGCTGGCCCCTTCATCTTTGAGTCGTATTATTTCTTTGCGAATCAAATTGGTATTGATCGGGTCAAAGCCACTGAAGGGCTCATCCAAAATAATAAACCCGGGCTGGTGCAATACCGTGGTAATAAACTGTACCTTCTGGGCCATGCCCTTGGAGAGCTCCTCCACCTTCTTGTCCCACCACGAGCCAATCTCAAATCGCTCAAACCACTCTTTGAGCCTTGCTTTGGCATCGGCAGAGCTGAGCCCTTTTAGCCGGGCGAGGTAGAGACATTGCTCCCCCACCTTCATCTTTCTGTACAAGCCTCGCTCCTCTGGCAGATAGCCGATATGGTTCACATGCTCAGGCTTCAGGGGCTCCCCCCGAAAGAAAATTCTACCCGAGTCGGGCCCGGTGATTTGATTGATGATTCGAATTAGGGAAGTCTTTCCGGCTCCATTGGGTCCGAGCAGACCAAATATGCCTTTTTCAGGCACTTCAAGGCTTACTTCATTTAAGGCACAGTGCTTTCCATACCACTTGGATACCTTTTCTACTTGCAGTACTGCCATAGGCTTTGGTTTTTACCCGATTTGGCGCAAAGCTACACAATTTGAAGGCCCGTTTATCAGCCTCTCATCGATCCAAACTACACATAATGTCGCCTCCTTTAATCGTATGAGCCCAACAGAAGTCACATTGCACGGAAAAGAGTAAACTTGCAGCCGAAAGCCATCCATCCGATCCACACCTCAGGGGAATGTATCAAAGGTCAAACCTAATTTCACGGGAAGAGCACATTGCCTTGCGCACTTTCTACTTCGTGTTTCTTGCTTTCCTCATGCAGTTTTCACTGGAATTTTGGCGGGAGCGCATGTGCCTCTTTGACCCTGCCCTGTTTTCCTTTCTCGTACTCGACTCTGGGCAGCCCTCGGCAGTGCTGGGACGAATTGGCTCATGGCCCTCACAGGTATTGCCCGCTTTGTCGCTGAAATTGGGAGCATCACTGGAGCTCTTCCTAAAGCTCTACTCGCTGTCCTTCATTCTTTTGTACTTCATCTATTACCTCATCATCGATTTCTGGGTCAAGCATCAAGCGGCCGCAATGGCGCTGTGCATTACCCTCTGTGCAGGCTTCTACCGCACATTCTACTACTCCACGGCCGAGCTGTATCAGGCCCTGGCCCTATGCTGCATTTTGTGGGCGCTACTCGATGACACGCGCACGGGGGCCGGGCCTTCCGGCAAAAAGGTGTATGGTATCGAGCTCCATTGGCGCGACCTCCTGGCCTTTGCCTTGATCATTTGGATATCTTTTTACCATCAAATCACGCTTTTCCCGGTTTTTTACGTACTGGGCTTCACATGGATAGTGAGTGAGGCGTCTCGGCGCAAGTCCTTGGGATTCCTGGCCGTCATCAGTCTCATTTGGTTCGTCATTCGCATTAAGCTACTCACTTTTTCAGACTATGAGAAGGGTAAGTTCATCTCTGTTTATGAGTATTGGACTTACTTATGGAAGCTCCCCGAACTGCCTTCCACCATCCACCTCATCAACAATTTTCAGCACTTCAGGCTTCTCATTGTATTGCCAATCATCTGCCTCATTGTGATGGCACTGCACAGGGCGTGGTTGGCTGCAGCTTTTTACTTGCTCTCCTTTTTGGGCTTCATACTGGTCATTCTCATCACATTCTATCAGGGTGAAAGTATATTGATGTACGAAAATTACTACACCGTTCTGGGCTTATTCACTGGAATCAGTCTTGCATGGTATGTAGTCAAAACCAGCCTTACGGCAAAATTTCTTCGACCGGCGGCCATAGTACTCCTCCTGGGATTGGGGCTGCTGCAAATATGGGAAGGCCATCATACACCGAGCAAAAAGGTCGACTATCTCGAAAGGCTCAGCTCCAATATGGCGTCTCAGAACATTCAAAAAGCCTACCTGCCACTCAGCCACTATCCCGATTACTACGCATTTGCTCATTGGGCCATGCCCTTTGAGATGATGCTACTCTCCACTACCTCAGGGCTCCCAACCACCACAGTTTACCCCGACCGGGATTTCGAGTATGTGAGAGGCATGCTCAATGCCCGCGAAACTTTTGTAGGACCCGATTTCCAACCCGCATGGTTTCACATCGAGCGTGTCAACTCCATTCCCTACTTCAAGCTGCCTATTGATCGAGTATACGAAGCCCTCGTGAGCCCTGCGGGCGATCTGAAAATGGAGTACATTCAAGAGCACCTGAGCATGCGCTCAGCTCAATCTCTGCCACCGGATGTAGACCACCTCAGGGTACAGACCGTCCATATTTCCAACAAGGGTGAAAAGCGAATCGGCTCAGGCTCTCATGCTGAAGGAGATGGACTTAAGATCACCTATCATATTCTCAGCACGGAGGGTGAATACCTGATCAAAAACGTCTATTCGACCCGTCTCGAGAGCGACATTTTTGCGGAAAGCAACGCGAACATGGGCGTCTATGTATGGACGCACTGGATATCGGGAGAGTACATCATAGAATTTGAAATTCTCCTCAATGGAGAAGGCAGTGGTGTAGGCTGCCGCAGTGAGGCGCGTTTTTGACCTTCAGCCTTGCGGCAAAAGAAGTGGACTGCAATGAGAGCTAGGCACTCCAGAGATTGTACTTCAAGATGCAGTAGATCGCCCTGAAGCCGTCTTTCCAATTGATCTTTTTGCCTTCGGCGTAGGTGCGGCCGTAATAAGAAATCCCCACTTCGTAGAAGCGAACCCCTTTAATACGTGAAAGCTTGGCAGTAACCTCAGGCTCAAAACCAAACCTATTTTCTTTAAGGTTCAATGACTTGACCAGATCTGCCCGCATCAATTTGTAACAGGTCTCCATATCTGTGAGATTCAAATTGGTAAGTGCATTAGACATAAATGTCAGCATCTTATTGCCGATGCTGTGCCAAAAGAAGAGAATGCGGTGCGGATTGCCACCCATAAAGCGCGAACCGTATACCACATCTGCCCAGCCCTGAACCACTGGTCTGAGCAGCAAGTTGTATTCTTGAGGATCGTACTCGAGATCAGCATCTTGGATGATGATATATTCTCCGCTGGCCTCTTTTATCCCTCTGTGCAGCGCAGCGCCCTTTCCCATATTGCGCTCCTGCTCAAAGAAGCAGATATTGAATCCTTCATTCTTTGAAATGTACTCGCGTATTCTTTCTGCGGTATCATCAGTCGAAGCATCATTTACGATGATAACTTCCTTTTCAATTGCTCCTATCAGCTCGACTTCTCTGATTTTATTCAGAATGAGGTGTATGGTCGCGCCTTCATTGTAGGCTGGAATGACGATGGAAAGCTTTTTGAGGGGATGCGGTGATTTCATACCTTTAAAAGAGCGGCGAAGATAATCTTAAAAATCCGAAACAAAGGCGATAAGGTGAAATGAAGGCATACCATGCGGTTGCGCATTCTGCATAATCAAGTATCTTAGCTGCCCGATAAAAAAGGCTTGAACTTGAAAATAGGAATCGTTGATATGGGCTCCAATACCTTCAACCTGCTGATCGCAGAAGTAGGAGGAAATGGAGAATATAAACCCCTGTACCGCTCGAAGATTGCGGTGAAACTCGGTGAAGGAGGCTTTTCGAAAAACTACATCACCGAGGAGGCCATGCAAAGGGCTTTCGTGGCCCTTGAGGCACAAATCTCCCGGATCAAGGCAGAGTACTGTGATCGCATACATGCTTTTGCCACCTCCGCCACCCGCAATGCCACCAATGCAGACGAATTCCTGCACAAGATTAAAGAACTCTTCGGGCTGAAGGTGCAGGTAATTAGCGGTGAGAAGGAGGCCCTTATGGTGTACAAAGGTGTGAGCCTATCCGGCGCTCTTGGCAAGGACACCTCCTTGATCATGGACATAGGTGGCGGCAGCACAGAGTTTGTAATTGCCAATAAGGAAGAGGTGCTCTGGGCCAAGAGCTACGAACTTGGCGTATCGCGGCTATGGGAAAAATTCAACCCTTCGGATCCTCTGAGCAAAGAAGAGGAAACAAAACTCGACAACTTCCTCCACGAGGAGGTCCATGAACTCATTGAACAAACGCAGAAACACAAGGTAACACATCTTGTAGGTTCATCGGGATCTTTCGACACCTTTTGCGATGTGATATCCGAGCGCGTGGGCAATTACGAAGAGGTTTTCGAAAAAAGCTCCCTCCCTTTTGACATGGACGCCCTGAAAGCACTGCTGAATGAAATAATTAATTCCACCCTCAAGGAACGCGAGCTCATGCCCCATATGCCTGAGTATCGCGTCCGCATGATCGTCATCTCAGCTCTCTTTGTGCGCATGGTTCTGCGCCATACAGGCATAGCAAGCGCTAGCATTTCACGTTATTCACTCAAGGAAGGCGTACTTTTTGACGTCCTTCATGGAAAGCTTTAAGCAATCATATGGCAAACGTACTCGTAATTGACGACGAAAGAAGCATTCGCAATACCCTCAAGGAAATACTCGAGTTTGAAAAGTTCTCGGTAGACCTGGCAGAAGACGGTGAAGAAGGCTACAAAAAACTATCTGAAAACAATTATGATGTAGCACTTTGCGACATCAAGATGCCCAAGAGCGATGGGATGGAGCTGCTGCAAAAATGCCTGGAGAATGGAGTGAGTACTCCGCTTATCATGATCTCCGGACATGGCAATATCGAAACAGCTGTAGAAGCGATCAAAAAGGGTGCCTACGACTTTATCGAGAAACCTCTCGATCTCAACCGAACCCTCGTCACTTTACGCAATGCACTAAATAGGAGCAACCTGGAAAGCGAAGCCAAGCAATTGCGCAAGACCATCAAGCTGATCAAAGGCTACGATATCATCGGAGAATCGGCGGCACTCAAAGGCATCAAGGAGATGATTGACAAAGTAGCACCGAGCGATGCGCGGGTGCTCATCACCGGCCCAAATGGCTCTGGAAAAGAGCTTGTTGCCCGCCAACTCCATGAAAAGAGCAAGCGAGCCAAAGCCCCCTTTGTAGAAGTAAACTGTGCCGCCATCCCCTCAGAACTCATCGAAAGTGAGCTCTTCGGACATGAAAAGGGCTCCTTCACCTCAGCTATCAAGCAGCGCAAAGGCAAGTTTGAACAGGCCGATGGAGGCACGCTATTTCTGGACGAAATTGGCGATATGAGTCCTTCGGCTCAAGCCAAAGTACTCCGAGCGCTGCAAGAAAAAAGGATCACAAGGGTGGGCGGCGACAAGGATATCAAGGTAGATCCAAGGGTACTGGCAGCCACCAACAAAGACCTGCGAAAAGAAATCGAAAAAGGGAACTTCAGGGAAGATCTCTATCACCGTATCAGCGTAATCCTCATACAGGTGCCGCCTCTCAATGAGCGCAGAGAAGACATTCCCATGCTCACAGAGCACTTCCTCGACAATATATGCAAAGAGCAAGGCATAGCTCCCAAGAGATTGAACAAGGATGCACTGAAAGTGCTCCAAGAGATTGACTGGACAGGCAATATCCGAGAGCTACGAAATGTAATTGAAAGGTTGGTGATACTCTGCGACAATGAAATCACAGCTGCCGATGTGAAACGCTATGCGAATCCGGAAGCGTGATCTCAAATATTTTTTAAGTGTAGAGCACTCACCCAGCCGTCAGGGCCTCAAGCCAGCTTGGCATCAAGGCAAATCTTCTTCCTCGGCCTTTTTCTTAGCAGCAGCCACGGTTTTGCCAGAGCACGGTTTGGTCTCCTGAGCAGCGGCCTTGGAGGCACAGCAAGCGGGCTTAGCAGCCGACTCCGACTTCGCAGCTGAATTGTCAGCGCTCGCATCCGATTGCGCAGAGGCATCAGTGCTAGCGGCTTTCATCTCAGCACATTTGGCTTTTTCAGCTTTGGAAGCACAGCACTTCGATTTCTTCGGAGGGTCGATCTTATCAGCTGTACTTTGTGCCTGCATCGTCAATGAAGCACCTGTAATAAACAAGGAGAAGAGAAGTACTTTTTTCATGGGAAACTCAATTAGGGAGTGAACTTAGCACAAAAACGGCTTTTATTCCACTTCATTGCCCACTTTTTTACTCCGAACTAAATCCATTCACAGACCTTCCTACCGCATAGCGCAGGGCAGCAAGCTCTCTTGGCTTAAGCCCAAGCCTGAAATATCAGGACAGCACCTCACTTAATAAGCGCCTCACTTATTGGAATCCCCGTGGCGCCGCTGGGCAAGGATATATCAAGCGCCATGCTCAAGGTTGGAGCTATGTCGCGTATGTGGGTCTTTCGGAGTGTGCGACCGGGCTTTATGCCCTTACCCATCAATAGCAAAGGCACATGCGTATCGTAGGTGTAGGGGGTGCCGTGGGTAGTACCGGTAGGCCCATAGCTGATCCACCCACTCTCACTTACCACAAAGACATCGCCCGCGAGGGGTGGATAGAGTCCTCTCGTAAGGTTGCGTACGGGCCATTCTGTACCACCTCCCTGGAGGATGTCGCGTGTGGGATATGCGTTGTAAATACCAGGCTGCATGCGCAGGGTATAGGCGATCAAGTCGCAAATATCTTGATAATTGACACCGGCCTCAGCTACAGCCTTGCGATCGAGAAAGATGCGGTCCTCCTCTACTTTTTCCACGAAAGTTGCTCCCTTGGGATGATGGTCTGTAAGGGCATTCAAAAGTTCCTCTTGAATTTCCTTTACATCGATGTATCCTCCCGGCAGTCCGTAATCCATACTGAACTGGGGCACATCAGCTGCACCGTGGTCGGCGGTGAGGAATACGGTGTATTGGCCCTTGCCCACATTTTGATCGAGGAAGTCATAGAATTCACCGAGCTCGCGATCCAAGCGCAGGTACATGTCCTGAATTTCGACGGCCCTTGTGCCCATGGCGTGCCCCATATAGTCAGGCGTTGAGAAGCTTACGCAAAGGAAGTCGGTATCGGCATCCTGACCCAGGTCTTCGGCGAGTACTGCAGCTTTCGCAAAATCGAGTAAAAAGGTATTGCACTGCGGGGTACGCTTAAACACATTGTGCAAGCCATTGGCTTCTACAAGACTTTGGAGGTCTTTGGGCAGCAATGGGGCTTCCTCGCCCACCCATTTGCTTTCGTATGGACTGTCATCGGGCAGACTCGAAGTGTACTGATCAAGAGGAAGAAGTGGCTCCCAGCCTTTTTTCACGTAAGTGGCAGGCAGGCCTCGCGAATTGAAGTCTTGCACCCAGGATGGCAGCTCCTCCATATAGTATGAGCTACTGATCATGAAGCCCTTGGAATACCAGTAAGCCTTGCCCAAGTGACCCGCCGGAAGGATGGATCCTCTGTCTTTGATACTCATGCCCACCACCTTGCTACGAAAATTGAGACTGAGCATGAGCTCATCGGTGATGGTGGTGGTTTTGAGATTGAAGGGGCTCATCTGCCCGTCGGCATTGGCTATTCCTATGGTGCGCACCGACTTGTCTTGCACGCAGTACATACCCTCTTTGGTTCGCGGATCGTACCAATTGTTGGCGGCTATGCCATGCACAGCAGGTGTGGTACCGGTATACACAGAGGCATGGCCGGGGCCGGTGTAGGTAGGCACATAGCTAAAGTGATGATTGGCGCAGTAGAAGCCTTCATCTACCATACGCTTGAAGCCGCCATTGTACTGATGGGCGTAGCGCTGCATGTAGTCATTGCGAAATTGGTCAATCACGATACCCACTACAAGCTTGGGGCGTTCAGTGTCATTTGAAGCTCGTGCGAATTTCTCACCCGATGCAGTGCTGCAGGCATAGAGAAAGGTGCATCCCAGCATGGCGGAAATCAGGGAGCGGATCATTTCATTTGTTTTGCGACCACAAATAAAATGAAGATACAGACAGCCACGCTTACCAAAATGTTAAGAATGGCGATTGGCCAACGGCCTGACATCATCAGGCCCAAGGTCTCATAGCTAAATGTGGAAAAGGTGCTGTAGCCTCCGCAAAAGCCCACGATGAAAAAGGGCACCCAGAATCCGCTGATTTGCTCCCGAGCCACCATGTAGACCACGAGGCCCAGGATAAGACAGGCCATCACATTGGAGAGGAAAGTACCCAGAGGCACGCTGGTATACTCAAAAGGGCCGGGGCTACGGCTTGGCAAAAACTTGCTTAGCAGTCGATCGACGCCTTTTCCCGTCAGGTAGCGCGCTATGGAGCCAAGGCCCCCGCCGAGGAATATGGGGATGAGGGTTTTGAGCATGAGGTCTACAGCCTTTAGGGCAAAGAAAGCAAATATCATCGAGAGGGCGGGCCAGGACGCTCAATCCGCACCACCACGCGTTCATTGTCCACCTCGTTTTTGAGGGTGAAGTGCGGGTAAGCGGCCTTGGCGCGGAGCAGGCCGCTGCTTGCTTCGGAAAATTAGGACTTCGTATGGGGCCCAAGCTCCACCCCCGGTACCCACCGCTTAAAACCCCAGTACACCCCCGCGCCGATCGCCACTCCCAGCAGGCCGCCGCATACCACATCGGCGGGATAGTGCACGCCCAGGTAGATACGGGTGTAGGTGAAGAGGCCCGCCCAGGCGAATACCCACCAGGCCCATTTGGCGAAAGCCCGCCGAAGCAGCAGGTAGATGAAGGTGGCAATGGCCAAGCTGTTGGTGGCATGGGAGCTCACAAAGCCAAACTGCCCCCCTCTGTAATCATTGACCGTGTGCACCAGGTGCCCTATGTCCAGATTGTGAGGTGGGCGGTATCGTTGAAATACATTTTTGAACAGCTCCACACTGATGCGGTCGCCGAGGGTGATGACCACCGCCACGCCCAGTATGGACCAAAGCATAATGCGCCAGCCGTGGGCCTTGTACACCATCCACAGCATGAGCAGGTAGGCGGGTATCCAAAACTTCTCGGTGGTCATGAGGTACATGGGCTGGTCTAGCCATGGCTGATGCAGACTGTTGAGCCAGAGGAAGAGCCGGGTGTCTAATGACTTAATGGCTTCGATCATGCCTCCTTGTTGAGGTGTGTCCAGATAAGATCCTTAAGCTCGGTGAGCCCCTGCTGCGCCACACTGCTGATGAAGACGTAGGGCAACTTGGGCAGGGAGGGCCTGATCTCGGCTTTGAGCTCCTCATCGAGCATGTCGCTTTTGGAAATGGCGAGGAGGCGGG
>SLDS01000207.1 GCA_007125175.1 Flavobacteriales bacterium | reverse complement strand
GGAGGACGGGTATTGGGTGTATGTGGCGCCGAGGGAGCGGAGGTTGAGGCTGATGGCCCCGGACTTTTTACCTGCCGATGCGGACATGCCCCAACCCGCAGAGGGCCTGATGGTGTACCGCATGGTATTGGCGGCCACGGGTGCGGGAGCCGCTCAAAGCGACTTGGTGCGCCTCACCTTTCGGATGAATGTGGCGGACGTGCTGGTGAAGTCGGGCGGGAAGGCACCCGTAACCGCTCCCGGCCGCAATGCCGTGTACCAGGTGCCCAAGGGGCAGCGCCGCTTTGTGTTCAGCAAGGAAGGCCGTGAAGACAAGGTGCTCGAAATCGATGCGCAGGAGGATGCCGTGCTGGAGGTGAACCTCGAGCCCGGCAGCAGCGAAAGCAAAGAACCCATACGGGGCTTTGTCATCGTAAGCTCTGAGCCCCCCGGAGCGGAGGTCTTCCTCAACGGTCAGCAGGTGGGCCAAACACCCTATCAGGGCAGACAGGCAGCAGGGTCCTACACCCTCGAGCTCCGCATGCCCCTCTACCACGAGCACAGCGAGGAATTCAACCTGAGCGAAAATGGCACCGCCGAGCTGCCGGAAATCGCGCTCAAGCCGAATTTCGGCAGCCTTCGGCTACGCACCGACCCTCCGGGTGCGGCCCTCAGCGTGGACGGCAAAGCCTCCGGAAACACGCCCGTACAAGACCTGCGGCTGATCAGCGGGAGCCGTGAAATTGAACTGCGCAAGGAGAACTACCACCCCCTCCGCGAGCGCATCGACATAAGCGACGGAGAGGAAAAGGAAATCGAACTTTCCCTGCGTCCCGCCTTCGGCACCCTCTACATTGATTCCGATCCGCAGGGTGCCACCGTATTCATCGACGACCGCGAGGCGGGAACCACCCCCTACACCGCCGGGGAACAAGCCTCGGGCAGCTACGCGCTCCGCCTCGAGCATCCCCTCCACACGCCCACACGCAGCACTGTCACCGTAGCAGACGAGCAGCGCAGCGAACATTTTTTCGCCCTCACCCCCAATTACGGTATCCTCGATATCAGCAGTCCGGATGCAGAAATTTTCCTCGACGGGGAGCGCATTGGCAGGGGCAGCTTTGAGCACCGCGCCGCTCCCGGCAGCTATACCCTTACCGCCAAAAAAGATCGCCACGACGATGCCACCCGCGAGGTATTCCTCACCATAGGCCAAAGTGAACAGGTGGAGCTCAAGCCCATTCCCAGGACGGGGGTGCTGAGCATTATGACCACGCCCTTTGAAGCTTCGGGAGCGGAGGTGTGGATAGACGGTAAAAAGACGGATTATAAGACCCCTGCGGTGGTGGAATTGTTGGAGGGGGAGTATGAATTGATGCTCAAAAAAGAAAGTTTCAATGATGAGGTAATTTCGGTCAACATCATTCAGGACGTACAATCGGAAAAAGAGATTGAAATGAGCACAGGGCCTCCTTATCCCGAAGGCAGTGTACATTGCATTCCCGGCGGTACAGAGGTCGTTGAAGTACTCAATCCTAAAACTGGGCGTATATGGATGGACAGAAATTTAGGAGCTGAAAGGGCTGCACTTAGTCCAACGGATGAAAAAGCCTACGGCGATTTATACCAATGGGGAAGGTTCAGCGATGGGCATCAGTGCGGGAACTCAAAGAACACAAAAACTTTAAACAGTTCCAACCGGCCGGGCCATGGCAACTTTATCCTTTCGCCCGAAAACCAAAATGATGACTGGCTCAGCCCGCAAAACAACAAGCTATGGCAGGGAGTGAATGGCACCAACAATCCTTGCCCGCAAAACTTTCGGCTGCCCACTGAGGCAGAGTGGGAGGAAGAGCGCCAGAGCTGGAATAAGAGTAATAGCGTGGGCGCCTTTGCATCGCCGCTCAAGCTTACCGCAGCAGGCGGGCGTATCTCCTACGATCGGGATTCGTTCATCGACCTTGGCATCGAACTTGGCATCGACAGCGCGGTTATCGGAGTTGGCTCCAGCGGCTTCTACTCGGGCGGTTCGGCATCGGGTTCCGACGCCACAGTCTTAATCTTCAGCAACAGTATTGCACACATGACCAATGGCAGCAGAGCCCCAGGCCGCTCCGTTCGCTGCCTTAAGGACTACTTCAATGACGAAGTGCTTTCAATCAAAACTAAACTAGAAAACCGAACGGAAAAAGAGATTGAAATGACCACAGGGCCTCCATTTCCCGAAGGCACCGTTCACTGTATCCCGAGAGGAACACAGGTGGTCGAAGTCAAAAATCCGAAAACTGGCAGAATCTGGATGGACAGAAACCTCGGTGCTGAACGGGTGGCTACCAGTCCAACGGACGAAAAAGCCTATGGGGATTTATACCAATGGGGTAGATTTAGTGACGGGCATCAATGCAGGAACTCGAAGACCACAAAAAATTTAAGCACTGGGAACCGACCGGGCCATGCCAGTTTTATTCTCTCGACTGAGGACCTAAAAGGAGATTGGCGAATTCTAAAAAACAACAAGCTATGGCAAGGATTGAATGGAAATAACAACCCATGTCCACAAGAATTTCGTGTGCCTACGGAGGCCGAGTGGGAGGCCGAGCGCAAAAGCTGGAACAGCAATGACATGAGAGGTGCTTTTGCATCTCCGCTCAAGCTTACCGTAGCTGGCAACCGTGACAACCTTGACGGTTTTATCGAGCTTGATGACTTAGCTGGCTTCTACGGTAGCAGTACAGTATCACAAGACATCGACCACTGCATGACCTTCCGCAGAGGCCATGCTGCTATTGTTAGATACTATCCTACTGCCAGCTACTCCGTCCGTTGCATCAAAGATTAGCCCCTTCCGTCAACACCAAGTTTAGCCCGTTAAAACCTTTTTGAATTGGCTTATTGAAAAAACAGATATCCAATCTGCAGGGAAGGTGAGGTCAACAAAAGGTTTATTCGTTAATGTATTTGGAAAAATTACGGATGAACTCATTGGCCATATTTTCGACCCTAAATTCGCATTATCCTTAGTAAAGATAAAAGTTCCATCAATACGCTATATTTGAATCTCGCGACATTTAAAAAATTCATAGCCTTTTTTTCGTACGTGAGAAGATTAAAAGTAGGGATGGTCATGCTTTGCAGGCATTTCCGCATTACTTTGATTGGTTTCATTTTTAGAAAAGTAACGCCCCATGAAGGTCTCTAAATCTGCTATTACCAACATAAAATTCGTTCTTTACGTATTGATTTTTGGTTTCTTCATGTTTCTCTTCGGCAAAAGCTTTGAAGCTGTTTTCATTCCTACAGTCCCCTTATCTTCAGATTTTTGCCTTGACATGAGAAGTGT
This sequence comes from Flavobacteriales bacterium, assembly GCA_007125175.1. Lineage (GTDB taxonomy): Bacteria > Bacteroidota > Bacteroidia > Flavobacteriales_D > Cryomorphaceae > T3Sed10-241. Next base: position 9,402 of record SLDS01000207.1, on the reverse strand, counting down.
AGATCTTGGTGAAGGAAGATATTTTGATGATTGTTATGAGTTTAAGAATGAATTCGAAAAGAATAAATTTTACCACAACCAAGAGATGAGTGACCGCAAACAATATCTGGTCGTATTCAACATTCTAATATCGACAGCGGTAACGTTCGTGCTTATTTACTTCTTCGGATTTTTACATCAAAGGAGCGGTAAAGACATAGGCCAAGATTTAATTACGGTATTCTTTGTTTCACTTTTTCTTGGAGGTTTTCCAGCCCTCATCATGCCATTGGCTTATGATGCAATAATTAAAGATCCAGACAATTTTTTGCCTGAATTTATTCTTGATGTCCGAGATTCACAAGTCCAATACTTGCTTTACAAATTAGAATTTGAGGATGACCGGACAGGCGCAGTATTTCCCCAACAGACACTTTGCAAGCAGCATTCAAAACAGTTTTGAATAAATCCTTAGACTGAGCTATTAGTACAGCATGAAAAAGGTTGTAGAAAACTCTGAGGCAGGAGTCGTTCCCCCTTGCCCCCTCCCCGATTCTTATTATATTGTGGCAAATCAAGACAAAGCATTACAGCCATGAAACAAATCCTTCTCTTACTGTTCGCGATAACGCTCCTACCTACAGGAATGAGCGCGCAGGAACTCATCGTCAATTTTGCCGCGGGCGGGGCTTCGGCCTATGCCACGGAAGAGATCCGGAGCATCACCTTTCCGGAAAACGATATGCGCATCACCCTGCAAGATGGCACGGAAATCGACATCGACATCGCCGATATTGCCTCCTACCAATTCGACACGGGACTGAGCAGCGAAGATGCAGAGGGCGCAGAAAGTGCGCTCACGATCTTCCCCAATCCGGCCTCCGAGCGCGTGCAGATCGCCTATACGGGCAAGGCGGAAACGGAACTGCAAATCGACATTTTGGACGGTACCGGGCGCCTTGCGGAAACGGTGTACCAAGGGGCACACCACGGACGCACCGAAGTGATCTGGCAGCCGCGCGGCCTGGCCAAAGGGAATTACCTGTGTCGCCTTATTGCGGGCGGTGAGGTGCACACCGGAAAAATCATCCTCCAATAAAACCGTAGCCATGAGAGATACATTGGGAACCATCGGCACCTTCGCCTTGCTCGGTGTCGGCAATCTTGTTTACGGACAGTACGAACACAATATACAACTCAACGATGGCATGGTGGTGACGCATACCGTGACCCAAATAGACAGCATCAGTTTTAGCGAAAGCGGCACCCCCTCCCTACACCTGCAGCTCATGGACGGCAGCAGTGAGGCATTCGACCTTGACAATATCGATGAAGTCACCTTTTCGGGAACGCCCATCGGCGACCCGAGCTATCCCGAAGGCACGGTGCATTGCCTGCCCAATGGAGAGCCAACGGCGGTGGTGGAAGTCATGAATGCCGCTACCGGCAAAATTTGGATGGACCGCAACCTCGGGGCCGCACAGGCTGCTGTATCAGCAACAAGTTTGCCCTCCTACGGCGATCTCTACCAATGGGGGCGCTTCAGCGATGGGCATCAATGCCGCACTTCGGAGACCACAAGTAGCATCAGCAGCAGCGAAACTCCGGGCCACGGCGATTTCATCCTGGCCTCGGGCAGTCCGGGCAACTGGCTCAATGAAGAAAACGACAATCTGTGGCAGGGCAGCGCCGGCACCAACAATCCCTGTCCCGAAGGCTACAGACTGCCCAGCGATGCGGAATGGGATGCCGAGCAGGACACCTGGCCTTCGCTCAACATCGATGGCGCCTTCGCTTCGCCCCTCAAGCTCTCTACTGCCGGATACCGGGTCAATTCAGACGGAAACATTCTCTTCACGGGCACCTTCGGCATCTATTGGAGCAGCACGGTATCGGGCATATTCGCGCGCGATGCAAGTTTCAGCCCCACAGGAGCTTTTGTAAGCATGAGCAACCGGGCATTTGGTTATTCTGTGCGCTGCATCAAGGATTGAGGGTGGTTTTTAATCCGGATGATGAGCAGAGCCAAACCGTATCCTGCACCACCCGTCGAAGAATCGGTATGGGCTTAGGCTTATCGTCTTTTTTGCCGGAAGGATGATCGCAACAAGGAGCAGAGGCTACCGGGTGCTGGACGCCAGTCATTCCTCAAGTGTGCGACCATAATCTGCCACCCGAGGATGTGATCAAGAGGTATTGCGGCTTAGAGAAAGCATCAAACTGAGTGCTGCTTTGTGTTAAATTTCGGAAGACTGGCCGAATAGATCGAAGTGGGTCGGATTAATGTGCTATCTTGGTAGCCCAATGTCCTCGCTATGAAGTTTCGGCTCATCTTCGTTATAGCAATGCTCGCCCTGTTTGCGGGCAAAGCTGCCGCCCAGCTTACCCTGATCAAGGAGCTTGATTTTCCCGAAAAAGCGGTGCTTGGCGACCATCCTTTTCACAGGTTTGGCTACGCGGTTGATGGCAACTGGCATGTGGTGTCAAGTATTATTGGCGGGCAACCTCAGGGCCTGGCCTACAATGCGACCAGCGGAGAACTGCGCAACACCAATTACATTGTTGACGATTCATGGGATTTTGAGGGACAGCGGCTGTACAGGGGATGGAGCATTGCTCAACCGTGGCTACCATGGAGATATTTGCGACTACTCCCCAATGGCATATTTACTGTGGTAGAAAATGTTCCAGCGGCACCATCAGCAGTGTCGGGAAGCTTGGCTTATGGACTGAATGGGCGGAAGGTATATGAGATGGAGCCTTTTGCTGATACCAGCCGTGAGCTCTTTACTGTTCCGGATGAGATTAACGGTAGTTCCCTTCATTTAGCGCTGGAAGATGGCCAGCTTTACATAGCCCACCACACCGGAATCCTTCAGTATGATTTGGAAACGGATAGCCTTTGGGCATTGCATCCGGAATACTTTGCCAGCCATGACCTTGAGTTCATCCCATGGTCAGGATACAAAGGCCGTTTTTTGTTCAAGCGCAAGGAGCCGCATCCCGTGCTGGAGATACATGAGGCAGGTCATGGAATGAATCCCAGACAAATCGCCACTGGTAGCAATCCCCCTGCAGTCAATCCACATATATGGTTTCAAAGCACACCCTTCCAGGCTCCGTATGTGTATCATACCCACCGGGAGTACAACATATCCAGCGCTGGCGATGTCACGTGGTTTGGTTTTATCCAAAATTCTTACAATACCGCTCACACGCATTACCTCTTCAGAATTGACAGAAGCGAGGCAGAAGCTTCCCTTGACGAGTTAGCTTTCCATGAACGAAACTTGCCCATTGACTTCTGGCTGAAGCCATGGATACACGCCCTCGACAATGGGAATGTAGTGGCAATGGGCCTTTACGGAAGTGAGGGCATCGAACCTTATGGCTATAAGGATGGCCAGCTTGTGGTGCTTAAGGATTTCTACGAAGGTGCCAGGGGGAGCGTGAAGTATGTGCTGGACGAAACCTTAAACGGCCCCACCCGCTGGCACAGGAGCATGCATTGGAAGGATCATCTGGTTTTTCCCGTCTTCGCAAGCTACTACGGAGAAGAGTTGGCCATGAGTGATGGCACCGAAGAGGGCACACGTCTCCTTGCGGATATAGCGCCCGGAATCAGGGGTTGCAGGGCATTTCAGTTTTTCCAATCGGAGGCAGGGCATTTTATCATGGCCCAAAAGGAAGACCACAGCATCGCACTTTACCAACTCGGCGAGCAAACTCCTCCCGAAGTCAATGAACCAATAAGCAATCCCGAACTTGAGATACTGCTTGGAAACCTGAGCGGCACCAATTTTTACTTGGACGAGGGCAATTACACCCAAGCGCCGCAGCTTCTGCTCAATGATGGAATAATCACATACCTGGGCCACAATGCAGATACTTCTTTCTTTGCTTACCCCGGCTCGGCTGGAGCATGGCTTGTCAACTCAATATTGCAATTAGATATAGCCACCGGGGAGGTGATCCGTAGAAAGCGTTTTGGCCCGGAGCGAATCTCAAAATACAATGATTGGTTCCTGCTTCCAGGAGATGACGGCGGCTTCAACCTGATTCGTTCGGGAAGCGCACATTACCAGGACGAAAATGAAACCATCAATGCACATTCAAGCAGCTCTATACATCTCACCCGCTTTGATGAGAATTTGAATTTCAAAGACATCAGCAACATAGCATCGGCTCAACCGGGCTTCCAGCGCATCCTCTTTGCCGGGAAGCAGAATGACGGTGTAGTTGTTTTGGCGCAGCGAAATGGCCCAAGGTCTAATCCTTTGAGGCTCATTAAATTTGATCATGAGTGGGAGCAAGTCAAAACCGTAGATATTCCCCGCATTGGCGAGTTGCATGAGCGCATGGAAGCATGGCATGATGAGCAGGGCATACTGCACGTGGCACTATATGAACACCGCAGCAATTGTGCTGACTGCCCCTTGTTCATACATCGTTTTGATCAGGACATGAATCCTTCAGGCACCTGGATGGCCACCTTTAGCGGCAGCCTGTCACATCCGCGCCTGCATGCCATGCCCAACGGTGAAAGGTGGTTTGTGGCCGGACTGAACGGGGAGATATTGCTACCTTCCAGCGAGGCAGCTTTTGAGCTTACCGCCAATCATGAGGAGTCTTTTGGCGTATTCGTTTACAGGGAGATTGCTGAACTTCAAAGGCCGCTCGGAACGGAGATTCACGAAGTAGAAGCAAGGAAGTACTTTCCCTCCTTTTCCCGCGAGGGGAATGTATACCTCAACTATCTCCGCACGGCCCTCGGGAGTGATGATTTTGTACCAATTTTTGGCTTTGAGAATCACTTCAATGTAGTCCATCCGTTTTACTATGAGCTTGCTCAACTGGATGGCCTTGGGGAAATCAGTCAATACGCTGAGCTCGAAGTGGAACTTTCCAACCTGAGCCGGGTTATTCACTTCCCCCAAGTTTTTGATGCGCATTCGGGTACCTGGCTCCGGGGTGTGAAGGCGGGGACCTGGAACGTAGCATACACCCCCTTGCACAAGCATCCGAGGCCGGCCTACCACAGCAATTTTGGGAACCGCATACAGCTCTTCACCGATCAATGGCCTTTTGAGCCTCAGGCCATGCCCAGCATCGAAACGCTTGCCAACGAGGAGGGAAGCCACATGCACATCTTCCCCAACCCGAATCAGGGCGAGTTCTACATCGTACCCCGCGATGGTGCCAACAGGGTGCCCTACACCCGCTTTTATGTACAGGACATGCAAGGCCGGCTTATTGAGGAGCGTGCTATGGCATCCGATTTTTTATACGATCGCATCGCATTCACCGGCAGCCTCAACGCGGGGGTATATCATGTGGTGTTCCTCGGTGAGGAGGCAAGAGAAAGCCACCGCATGGTCATTATCAAGTAGGCCATGTTCCTCGATCTGGATTTCGCAGTTTAAGCTTTCGCAAAAAAGTCAACACAATCCCGGCCTTGCAAGCGGAATGATGGGCCTTCAGCCACAATGCAGAGCTGAACTTATTTCTCTCCCTTCACCACCTGACCCAAGCTGCGCAATGGCAGCACCGGATCTTCGGCGGCGTGTAGCTTGCGCTCGCTTCGCTGGTACTTCAAAGCACCTCGCTTGGCATCGAGTTCGCGAACGTGGCCGCGCCGACAATGCACATTGAGGTAGTGCGTGCTGCCGGGATATACATCGAGGAAGGCCGCATTCATCAAATGGTGCGGAAGTTCTCCCATATTGACCACCATACGACCGGTGGAGTGCATGGTGTATTTCAGGGCCTCCCCATGTTGTTTGGCAGCGATGATATCGTCATTGATATACACCTTCACCCCGGGGTAAGCACGGCAGCCGGTGGTCATGATATAAAGCGTCCCGTGTTCGCTTGATGCAAAAAGTGGTGCCGAAGCAGCCAAGAACAATATCAGAATCAGCTTTTTCATATCGCAGCATTTTGTACCATTATTTCAAGAATTATACCAGGCTGCCCCCAGCCGATGCATAAAGCTTAAAAAATGCTATCGCCCATCAAAGCAGTAAAGAAAGCCTCGGTCTTGCACACAATCGCTCAATTCACAAATGATGAACCTAAAATGCCAGGCAAGTGTTGGTATTTCATGAAAAATACCAGCGCCCCGCACATTTCCAACTCGATCTCAAAGCGCATTGTAAGCCGCAATGAAAGCCGGAATGAAATCCCAAATTTCAATTTTACGCCATTCTCCCGGCCCCAAAACCGCCCACAATGAGCAGACCCAAACCATTTCCCATTGCAGCCGGCGAAGAATCGGTATGGGACTACCCACGCCCGCCGCGCTTGGAAAAAGTAGAGGCTGAGCTTATCGTCTTTTTTGCCGGAAGGCCCATCGCAAAAAGCAATAGAGGCTACCGCGTGCTGGAAACCAGCCACCCGCCGGGATACTACCTGCCACCGGAGGATGTGGATCAATCGGTATTGCGGCCCTCCGGCCTTACTACGGGCTGCGAGTGGAAGGGCACCGGACGCTACCATCACCTGGTGGATGGAAATCACAGGAGCGAAAATGCCGCCTGGTATTACGACCGCCCGAGGCCTGCTTTCGCGCCCATTGCCAATTACCTGTCTTTCTACCCCGGCAGGGTAGACCGATGCCTGGTAAACGGAGAAGAGGTCATCCCACAGCCTGGAAATTTTTACGGTGGCTGGATCACCAAAAACATCAAAGGCCCCTTCAAAGGAATAGAAGGCAGCTGGGGTTGGTAGGGCCTTGGCGGCAAAATTGTGGTGAGAGGCGGCGCGGAGATTCCTGAGGCGGATCTTTATGCCGCTTCCGGCCTGCGGCAATGGGCAAAGGCCTTATCGACAAATGTCTTCATCTTGCGCATCTCATCCTTGGCCAAGCCCTTGCCCACCTGGGCTACCAGAAACATGGCCAAACCCAGCACCAGGCCGAAAGCAGCTATCCACAGCGCCCAGGGCTCATAGCCAAGGGTGTACTGCGAGGAGGCCACAATGAGACCCACGAGCAAGGCAAAACCAGCAAATCCGTAGAAAAACATGAACATGGTCCACACCGCGGGCGCGGGGGCCGTGAGGCAGCGCACCATGGTAGCCGGGTGATGCTCATCTTCCTCCTCGGTAGCTGCAATGGACACATCCATCTGTGGCGACCAGAAATGGCGCTTGGACTCGGCAATGTGGATTACCATGTGCCCCTTGACAATGGTGCTGCGAAAGCCCTCCGGATTGCGAAGCCGAAGCTGCTCGAGGAGTATCTGCTCAGCTTCCTCTACACCCAATGCTGTGTAGATGCGAAAGCGCGGTCTGAAATCGAGTTCACTCATGCTTGATGGGTGTCGGCTTAAGGCCCATGCCGCCCTGCCAATCACCGAAAATAGCCATAAGCAGCGGCCTCTGCAAATGCAGACTCAAGCAAGCCCAGGCTGGAACCGGACCGACAAGGGTCTGCTGAAAAAATCAGATGTGCCTGGCCAGTGAGCAGTCATAAGGCAGAGGTATTGATATACAGCAATTTGCAGACGAAAAAACAAAGGGCGTGAAGCTGATTTTTCAGCAGACCCAAACAAGACCTCGAATGCGTATATTTGGTGTTCCATGCACAGCCTCGCACGCATATTCGGCGCCTGCCTTTTATCCGCCATTCTCTTCGGCTGCGGGCAGCGAGCTGAATACAGCCCGCAGCTCGGCGTGGTAAGCCTGGAGGTGAGCGGCAGCCCCGATGCCCTGCCCCACTTTGAGCGCGGCCTGCTGCTACTGCACAGTTTCGAGTATGCCGATGCCCGCGAAGCCTTCGCAAAGGCCGCAGAAATAGATCCCGATATGCCCATGGCCTACTGGGGCCTTGCGATGTGCGAAAACTTTCCCATATGGCATTTTGAAAACTATGAAGAAGGACGCGCTTATGCCGACAGCCTCGCAGATTTTCGCAGGGGAGTCAGCGAGCTCGAGGAAGACATGATCCGCGCGGTAGAGGCGCTTTTCGCGAAAGACGAGGAGAAAGAAGAACGCGACAAAGCCTATGCCGGGCATATGCAGCGCCTTCATGGCAAATATCCCAATAGCGACGATGTAGCCGCCTTTTATGCCCTGTCCATTCTGGGCACAGTCAAAGGGGCGCGCGACTACGAGCGCTACGAAGAAGCAGCTCAGATAGCCCGGGTGGTGATCGACCGCAAGCCCCAACACCCCGGCGCACTGCACTACTACATCCATGCCTACGACGACCCGCACAAGGCCCACCTCGCCCTCGATGAGGCCTATGCTTACGCCAAAGTAGCCCCCGATGCGGCGCATGCCCTCCACATGCCCTCACACATCTTTTTGCCACTGGGATTGTGGGAGGAGCTCATCGCCTCCAATATCGATGCATGGCAGGCCTCAGTGGATCGCCGCCAAAGAAAAAACCTCGACCACAGCTCCCTTGACTACCACTCCCTGCACTGGCTCCAATACGGCTACCTGCAGACGGGCAAAATTGATTCGGCGGCAGCCATCGCCCGGCGCATGCAGGCCTACATGGACTCCCTACCCGCTCGACGCGCCCGCAATCACATGGTGTACATCCAGGCCACCTGCTGCGCCGAAACCGACGACTATACCGGGCCCATTGCACAGATTGAGATAGACCTCGATGGCCTCGAGCTCACCAGCCGGGCCCAATACCACCATGTACAGGGCATGCGCGCTTTTCAGCAAATGGATGCAGAAACCCTGCACGAGGCGGCAAGCATCATCGAGACGGAATGCCGAAGGGAAGCCCTATTTCTCGACACGGCCGACTTCAAGATATGCATCGACATGAACCGCGAGATGCCCCGACAAATCGACATAGACCGCAGCAGCGTAATGGCCATGCAGCTCCGCGCTCAGGAGGCTCTGCTGCTCGGCGATTCTTCCCTTGCGGAAAAAAGATTACGCGCAGTTTCCGACTTCGAATGTAGCCTGGATCTTTTCTACGGACCTCCACAAATTCGCAAACCCTCTCCGGAATTACTCAGTGACTATCTGCGTGAACAGGGCAGATTTGCGGAAGCGGCCACACTCTACAAGACAGCCCTGCAAAGGGCTCCGGGCAGATACCACCCTGAAAATGCCCTTCGCGACAGCCAATCCCGGATGCCCTCCTAAGATCTGAAGCCATCTGGGCCCATCTGCGCATTTCTCAGCGCTTCCCGCCTACCTCTACTTCTCGCTTTGATCGCCGCCTCCCCTTACCCTATGGACGATCAACAGAGCAAATCCATCGATAAATGCCTCCCTGGACAATATCAGGGAATTCCCTGATGCATCGCATCTGCGCGTACCCTACTTTTACCTTGAACCTGAATTATGCATTAGAATAATGAAAAGTGGCATTGACCGCTTCAATTTTGGCAAATAAGCCATCCATCCAAGGTCTCCTTTTGGCAGGCAGGGCTATTTTCAGCACCTTTTTGT
>SLDS01000129.1 GCA_007125175.1 Flavobacteriales bacterium | reverse complement strand
TTTGGAAGCGGGTAGCCGATATGAATGACCGCGCCTTGCGGCAAATCGTGGTAGGACTGGGCGGTATGGCACAGGGAGTGCCACGGGAGTCGGGATTCGATATTACAGCTGCTTCGGAAGTGATGGCCGCCCTATGTCTGGCTGACGATCTGAGTGATCTCAAAGAGAAGCTCGGCAATATCATCGTGGCCTTCAACCGCCAAAAGCAGCCGGTATATGCCCGCGACCTGAAGGCCAATGGAGCTATGGCCGCCCTGCTCAAGCAAGCAGTGATGCCCAATTTGGTGCAGAGCATAGAGGGCAATCCCGCCCTGCTGCACGGAGGGCCTTTCGCCAATATCGCACAAGGCACCAATACCCTTATCGCCACGAAGATGGGGCTCTCCCTGGCAGATTATGTGGTAACCGAAGCGGGCTTTGCCAGCGAACTTGGGGCGGAAAAATTCCTCGATATCAAATGCGTAAAGGGTGGGCTCAAGCCCGATGCTGTGGTAATCACCGCCACGGTGCGGGCGCTGAAGTACCATGGTGGGGTAGAGGTTGCAGAGCTCAGCTCACCCAATACCGAGGCCCTGACACGGGGTTTCGACAATTTGCAGAAGCACATCGAAAACATGCAGGCGTTTGGCTTGCGGACTGTGGTAGCCATCAACAAATTCAGCGCCGATACAGATGAAGAACTGCAGAGGCTCCGCGGGCTCTGTGAGAATGCAGGAGTAAGGGCAGCCCTCTGTGAGTCATGGGAAAAGGGCGGCCAAGGAGCCATCGAACTGGCCGAGGCTGTGCGCGAAGCTGCTGAGTCGGGGGAGAGCCATTTCAGCCCGCTCTACGACCATGGTTGGAGCATAGGAAAGAAGATCGAATGCATAGCCACGAAGATGTACGGTGCCGCCAAGGTGGACTACAGCAGCAAGGCGAAAGCCCAGATGAAACGATTTGCGGAGATAGGGCTCGATCAGCTGCCCGTGTGCATCGCTAAGACGCAAAAGTCGCTCTCTGATCAGGATGGATTGAGAAACCGCCCCAGCGGTTTTACCCTCACCATTCGGGAGTTTGACATGGCTGCCGGTGCCGGCTTCATCGTTCCCATCGCCGGCAATATCATGCGCATGCCGGGATTGCCGCGCACACCGGCAGCCGAGAGCATTGACATTGACGAGAACGGCAGCATCAGCGGCCTGTTCTGAGGCATCAGCCTTCCTGCTTGTCTCGATATTTGCTCAATCCCATGGCGATGATCGCTGCATGATCGAAGGCCAATTTGGGAAGTTTATCGGTATCGTGCCACTGCAGCTCGGTGGCATCTGAAGCCGCCATACCCGTCTCAGTATTCTGCACTTGCACGAGATAGGCGATGGATACAGTTGGCCCACGTGGGTCTCGGCCAGGATTAGCAAAGGTGTGCAACTGCTCCAGATGAGCGGCGCACAGGCCTGTCTCTTCCTGCAGTTCGCGTGCACAGGCTGCTTCCGGCTTTTCACCCTTATCGACAAAGCCTCCAGGTAGTGTCTGTCCATTTAGTCAAGAGTCTGATTCAGAAAGTTCAATAGCAAGGCGCACGCAGGATTGAAAAACAAGGAGTTGACTAAAGTCAATGACTGTTTTCAATCCAAGTGCAACGCCGCTAATGGACTTTATGGACAGACTCTAGGTAGGGCCCAGCATCCCGCGTAGGGTATATTCTTGCGGCGTATGAGTAGCACCTCCGTTTTCTTTTTGGGATCGCTGTTTTTGAAGACCACAGCATCTACCGTGAGTGCGTAGCTATTCATCAGTTGTTCTTTTTGGAGTTTTCTTCGGTATCTGCTTTCCGCAAAAATGCATGGCGCGGTATCATGGATACTGAGCAAACGCCGTGCAGACAATAATGCCATTATGGCTTGTGTAACCCAAGTCGCAAACGCTTGGCGAAAGCCTCCATACCTTTGCAGAGCAATCTACAGAAGAATTGCAGACTGCACAAACAAACATAGGAACCCACAAAAATAAACACCATGAAAGTAGAACAGATTTATACCGGTTGCATTGCACATGCTGCCTACTACATCGAAAGCAAAGGAGAGGCGGCCATCTTTGACCCCCTCCGCGAGGTACAACCTTATATCGACCGCGCCAAAGCCGACAATGCCAAGATCAAGTACGTATTCGAAACCCATTTTCACGCCGACTTTGTGAGTGGTCACCTCGATCTTGCAAAGAAAACCGGTGCTGAAATTGTTTACGGCCCCACTGCAAAGCCTGGCTTTGAAGCTACAGTGGCTGAGGACGAGCAGGTTTTTCAGGTCGGCGACTACAAGGTGAAGACCATTCACACTCCTGGTCACACCATGGAGAGCACTACCTTTCTGCTTATCGATGAGAATGGAAAAGAGCATGGCATCGTAACCGGCGACACCTTATTCATAGGCGATGTAGGCCGGCCAGACCTTGCACAGCACGTCATCGAAGACCTTACTGAGGACAAGCTGGCCGGTCTGCTATTCGAATCTCTGCGCAATAAGATCATGCCCCTGCCGGATCACCTGATCGTATACCCAAATCACGGTGCAGGAAGCGCTTGCGGAAAGAAAATGAGCAAGGAAACAACCGATACCCTCGGCAATCAAAAGAAAGTGAACTACGCGCTCAACCCCGATTTGAGCAAGGAGGAATTCAAGAAGCAACTTCTCGAAGGCCTTACCGCACCTCCGGGCTACTTCCCCAAGAATGTGCTCATGAACATTCAAGGCTACGAGAGTCTGGACACGGTAATGGAGCGGGCCATGAAACCACTTTCTCCGGAAGCTTTTGAAGCTGCAGCCAATGAAACCAATGCCTTGATGCTCGACACACGCGATGCCGGGGATTTTGCCAAAGGTTTTGTACCCAATAGCATCAACATCGGTCTGGATGGCAACTTCGCCATGTGGGTGGGAGAGATGATCTCCGATATCAAGCAGGAAATCCTCCTGATATGCGATGAAGGACGTGAAGAAGAGGCAATGACCCGTCTCTCGCGTGTGGGCTACGATGGTACCATAGGTTATCTTGAAGGTGGAATTGCTGCCTGGAAGAAAGCCGGTAAGGAGCTCGACCAATTGGAGCGCTACAGTGTAGAAAATTTTGCCAAGGCCATGAAAGAAGGCCTGCCTGTGATCGATGTGCGAAAAAAGAGCGAGTTCGACTCCCAGCACGTAGAGGGAGCCATCAATGTACCTCTCAATGAGATCAACAAGCACCTGGCCCAGTTTCCGAAAGAGAAATCCTTCGTGCTGCATTGTGCCGGAGGCTACCGCAGCATGATAGCTGCATCCATCCTCAAATCCAGAGGCTGGCACAATTTCGGCGATGTGGTTGGAGGCTTTGGAGCCATTCTCGAAAAGGAGGCCGTGCCTACCAGTGACTACGTTTGCCCCAGCACTTTGCTATGAACCATGTGGCTACGCAAGACCTGCAATTTCCCGAAAGGGAAATTGCGGGGCTTTGGCCACACAAAAATTTTGAAGACATGATCCATACAAACATTCAAAGCTCTGCCCGCGAACAAGACAGAAGCCATTCAGGACATCTAGTGATCGATGTGCGCAGCAAAGAGGAATACGATCAGGGCCATGTGCCGGGATCGCGGCATATACCCTTATCGTCCATTATGATGCACCTTGAAGAACTGGCAAATGAAAGCCAGGAAATCATCTTGGTGTGCGCTTCGGGAAACCGCAGCGGCATGGCCTGCATGATGCTTCAAAGGGAAGGCATATCTTGCCAGAACGGCGGCGCCTGGCAAAATATGTTGCCGGCGAACTAATATCAGCAGCTGTGCGGTTCTTTGCGCCCTGTTTTTTTTTGCGAAAGCAGCACCCAGGGCAAGCAAATCCAGAGACCAAGCAGCTCAAAACCCTGCCGCTCACATCAGGCGCTTGAGCCAGCTCAGCTTGAACTTGCTAAAAGGCGGATACTTGAGCCAGATATCAAACCATGTGGCCGTTTTCATCACGCCCTTGGCATGGCTGAAGGCAGCAAAGCTGTGCCATCCGTGGTAATTGCCTTGACCACTGCTCTGCACACCACCGAAAGGAAGGTCATGATTGCCCACATGAAGCAGGGCATTATTGATACAACCACCGCCAAACTCGACGCTGTCCACGATGTACTTCTCCATAGCTTTGCTCGAGGTAAAAATGTAGCAAGCGAGTGGATATCGGTTCAGCCGGGTGTATTCCAGGATTTCCTCGCGTTCCTTCCAAGTGAATATAGGCCAGATGGGGCCAAAAATCTCTTCACGCATCATGCTTGCATCCCGTGGCACATCTTCCATCAGGGTGGGAGCTATGTAGCGCGTGTCGGCATCGTACTGGCCTCCGTGTATAATTCGGCCTTCATCGAGATAGGCCTTGATCCTCTCGAAGTGCCTGACATTTATGATCCGGCCATAATCCTTTGAGCTCGCAGGATCCTTACCGTAAAACTTTTTCAATGTGCTCATCACTTCCTTGACAAAGGCTTCCTTAACACTTTCGTGAACAAGAAGATAATCTGGAGCGACACAGGTTTGTCCAGCATTCAAAAACTTCGCGAGCACCAGCCTTTTGGCTGCTACTTTCAATTTTGCGGAAGCATCTACAATGCCGGGGCTCTTGCCCCCCAACTCGAGGGTGAAAGGGATGAGCTTGCGCGAAGCCTGCACTGCGATGGAGCTGCCAACAGCCGGACTTCCCGTGAAAAAAACATGGTGAAAGTCATGTGATTCCAGAAGTTCGGGAACGACCTTATGGCCTTCGCCCTGGACTGTACTGATGTAGGAAACTGCGAAAAAGTCGCTGAGCATGCGCTCTATGACCTTGGCAGTGGCGGGAGCTAGCTCCGAGGGCTTGACTACCGCGCAATTGCCCGCAGCGATTGCACCGATCAGCGGCATAATGTTGAGCTGAAAGGGAAAATTGAAGGATCCGATGATCAGCACTACACCCTTGGGCTCATAGACGATGCGGCTCGATGAAGGATGAAGGGACAGGGGAGTGGGGCGCTGCTCGGGCCGCATCCATTCGCGCAAATTGCTCATGGCGTGCTCAATCTCCGACTTCACCACCCCGATCTCGGTCATGAAGGTCTCTGTGCTCGACTTGTTCAAGTCGGTCTTTGTGGCCTCGCATATTTGATCCTCATAGGTATCGACGGCCTTCTTGAGTATTTTGAGCTGAGCCAGACGAAAACCGTAGCTCCTGCTGTGACCGTGATCAAAAAATTGCTGCTTTTCAGCAAAATGGGCATTGACTGTGCCCGCTGCCTGCATCGTTTCCATTGTTGGTATTTTGCCTAAATATACAACGGTTTAGGTAGATTTAGCGAAAGCACTACTCAGCTCCGGTGATGGGTGCCGGGCGCAGGGCTTCACTGCGCAGCATGCAGCGCTCCGCATCACTCAGGCTGCGGTCGAAGCCGTATATGGCTCCCTCCCAAGTGCCGTAGAGGGTGTTGGGAAGGACGATGTACTCACGGCCTATTTTGGAACGGTCGGCCTCAACTTGACGGTCGCGCTCATCGTTGGTGGCGGGCTTGTCATAGCCATTGTGGAAGTCGCCCAGGTTGTCGCCAATGAGCATTACGATGTCATAGCCTGCGTCGATTACAGCTCGTCTTCGCTCTGATTTGTCGGATGTATGGCTCTTGAGATAAAACTGTGAAGGCTCTACCTGTGGGAGTTTTAAGGCTCTCATATTGGTTATGGTAGCCTCGAGTTGAGATTCTTCACGGTTGCTGATGTAAAATATGCGCAGTCCTAAGCTATCGGCAAAGCGCAAAAATGCGGCTGCACCGGGCACAGCCTCAGCGCTAGCTAGCTGCACCCATTGATCCCAGGTAGCTGGACTGTAGGGCTCCCCACTCATCACTTGCCAGGCCGTGTAGGGACTGTTTTCGAGTACTGTTTCGTCGAGGTCGAGTACCACAGCGGCTTGCTCGCTGGCCGCCGCGAGCTCGGGCAAGTGCTCGGTGGCCTGCCTGTAGGCCTGCAGGCAGAGTGCCTTGTATTCGCTCGATACTTGCGTAAAAAGGCTAGCCGCCTCGAGGTAAGTTTGGCTGTTGCAGGGGCAGGCTGTCGAGGGTGATGAATAGGCTTGGTCCCCAGGAGGCTCACAAGCCGTGCACATGATGATGATTGCAAAAAGATAGCCTGAGCGGAACAAGCTTGAAGGATAGAAGCTCATATCAAAAAGTATTTTTACGAAAGTACAGTCCTTTTGCATACCACAAGTCCTTTTCGGCAAATGAGAGGCCATCCCATAAATTTTCACCTTGACTACAGAGCAGATTCACACCCAAACATGCCCATTCTCGAATTGCTAAAGCCTTTTTCTTCTGTACCATTGGTCGATAAAGACTGAATAAATTGAGCAGACCTGGCAGTGGTTGAGACCTGTAGCAGATTGCTTAATAGCAAATGCATTAGGAGCCCAAGATGGCTTCCAATTTTTCGCTTGTG
Organism: Flavobacteriales bacterium; assembly: GCA_007125175.1. Classification (GTDB taxonomy): domain Bacteria; phylum Bacteroidota; class Bacteroidia; order Flavobacteriales_D; family Cryomorphaceae; genus T3Sed10-241. The sequence goes on along the minus strand of SLDS01000129.1, from coordinate 6,297 downwards.
AGCGGTTTATTCACGTATTTTTCGACAGGATAGGGCTCCAGTTTTTTCTTATCGTCGGGATTATTTGAGGAGGTGAGTACCACCACACGCATTGAGTCTTTGTATCTGGAGTCGATCTTTTGAAAAGCTTCCAGAAAGGCAAAGCCATCCATCACCGGCATGTTCAAATCCAGTAAGATAAGATCCGGGCAATGCTCGGGGAAGCGGATTACTTGGTCATCGCAATACTGCAGGATAAATTCGAGGGCTTCCTCACCATTGCTGGCTTCATGGGTGTGGCTTACTTCGTCGTCGTAGAGCCTCATGACCTCCTTTTGCAGCCAAAGGCTTACCGGATCGTCATCGACAAGAAGTACGCATTTGGCTTTGTTCGTAGCTGTCATAAGTTGTAGTTGTAGTAGTGGTAGTTGAATTGGATTCTTACCGAAAATAGTGAAAAGAATTGACAATAGGATTGAATTGCGCCAAGCCAATTGCATTGAGCAAACCCTCAATGACTAGAGTTTGATGACGAAGGTGGTTCCTTTCTGCACCTCGCTGCTTACTGATATGGAGCCACCATTTCTTTCAATGGCCTGTTTTACGGCATAGAGGCCCAAGCCCGAACCCGGTACGTGTGAATGAAAGCGCTTAAACATACCGAAAAGCTTTTCCCCACTCTTGGATAGATCCAGTCCAATACCATTATCGCTCACGCTGATGAAGCTATGCTCTCCCTCTTGCCAAGACTTGATGCGTATTTGGCAATTGCGATCTGGAGAGCGGTATTTTAGGGCATTGGAAATCAGATTTTGCAAGATGCTCTTCATGGCGATTTTCGGATAGATAAGCCGTTCTGCTTCGAGTTCCATTTTGATGTCCGCATTGGACTGCTCAATGCCAAATTCGTTTTCAGTGATAATCTGCTTAATGAGGCTGCGCAGATCGATTTCCTCCTTGTCACCTTGTCCGAGTCTATCTGTTTTGATCAATGCTTCAATATCGTGAATCGTTTGCTTCAGATTGGCCATGACGAAGCTCATTTTTTCGAGCAAAATGAGATCTCCTTTAGGGAGCGAAGATTTATCGATCATTCCCATCAATCCTTCCATGTTATTGATGGGAGCCTTCAAGTCGTGAGATGAGGCGTAGATGAAGTGGTCGAGGCGGTGATTGAGATCACGGAGATTCTCATTTTTGATAATTAGCTGGTTCTTGCTCTCCTGCATGCCTCGTAAGAGCCTAATAAAAAGAAGTGTGGCGCTCCCAATAGTCAGTAAGATGAAGAGGATGTTGAAAAAATAGAGTATTCCTCCAATATAGCGCGCCGTTTCGCCCATATGCCTACTGAACTCCCGCTCTTTAGCCGTTAGGGAATTGGTCAGCTCCTCAATTTCGAGGAGCCATACCTCTTCGGCAGCTTGGCGCAGTCCATTTTTGTCTTCATAATTTGAAGCGTAAATGTTCTGATTGTGCACGTTAATCAGCTTACCCAGCTGATTGAGCTCAGCAATGAGGCCATCAGCATCACGCCATATATCAATGGCTTTGGACATGAAGGACAAATGCTGAAAATTCTTGAAGAGCCAAATAAGATCATCTACATCATCCGGATGATTCATGCCCTGAAGAAATCCCGCTCGTACCGTATCTATGTGCCCTCCATTTTGCAAATTGACCCGTGCAATGCTATCACCCAGAGGAATCTGTAAATACTCTTTGAATAGCTCATAGTGGCGTTCATCACCGCTGAGCAAATAAAAAGCAAGTTGTCGCGACGCATCTTTCTGCCCCTTGCTGTAGTAGGATTCTCCCGCCACATATGCACGAATGGAGCTATTTATCCTACTGCTGTAGTGATTGATGGTAATCAGTACTGCACAGGCTAGCAGGGCAACAATGATGAGAAATACATGCGTACGTGCCAAAGAAGAAATGCTCATGATATGTTCATTACATCCGGATCAAAAAAGCATTTGTAGCAGGATAAAGGTAAGGTTTGCATTGGATTGGCAATAAAAATCGAGACAGATGCCTGCTTATCTGAGTTGTGCCATGAAAACGAGGCTGGGAGATGACAATTGCAATTGCTTAGCGACTGCCTTCCCGTGATGGATCTCTCGAACTGGGCTCCTCCAGCATGACTCTGGTTCGTGGTAGGCTCTCGGGATAGTTCTTTTGCAGGTATTCGATCATCTTTTCCCGCACCAATACCCGCAGATCCCATGCGGAGGGTGAGTTTTTGGCGCTGACCAAAATGCGTATTTCCAGGGTATTGGGACGGGCATCGGTCACCTGCAGTACTTCGGCTTGTCCATCCCAGAGCGGGGTAGACCTCAAGATGCGCCCCAGCTCTGCGCGAAGTGCATCAAAAGGCACACGGTAGTCGGTGTGTATGAATACCGAGCCCACAATGTCGGCTGAGTTGCGTGTCCAGTTTTGGAAGGGCTTTTCCAGAAAATAGGTGGAGGGCAAGACCAAGCGGCGCTTGTCCCAAATGCGCACCACCACATAAGTGAGGTTGATTTCTTCTATCCAGCCCCACTCACCTTCCACCACCACAGCATCATCAATGCGAAAAGGCTGTGTGATGGCGATCTGTACACCGGCCAAGAGGGTGCCCACCACCTTCTGGGCCGATAAGCCTATGATGATACCCGCCACACCTGCCGAGGCGAGCATGCCGATACCCACATTCCGTATGCTCTCGAACGACAAGAGCACAATGCCGACAGTGATGAGGATGATGAGGAAAATGAGCACCTTTTCGAGGAGGTTCACTTGGGTGTAGACCTTCCGCGACTTGAGGTTGTCCGCTTTTGTGATGTCAAAGCGTTTGAGAAAGGAGAGTTTTACCGACTGAATAAATGCAATAAGCAGCCATGCCACACCAATGGATACTATGATGTGGCTGTAGTGAATCACAGCCCGCGCTATTCCCTCACGGGTGTCCATCACAGTGGGTAGAAAGGTTTCTGCGCCCAGCCCGGCAATGGTTAACAAAAGGGGAGGAAGAAGTATGAGGTAATTTTTCATAATACCATTACATGATTGCGCCAGAAATATAATACCTGGCGCAGAAATTAAAAATCTGTGGCTTCAAACCACTCAAAGTTTGCAAACATTGTTTTAAGCTGCATCAAAGCTTGCATTTTTTTCAATATAACCTACTTCCAGTACCTGGGGCCATTCAGCTTGCGCATTATCCTGGGTTAAGCGTGCTTATGAGCGTCCACAAGTTTGTCATCGGCTTCATAGAGCTTGTGCATGATAAGTACATGAGGCAGGGTGATGAGCGAGAGCAAAATAAAAGCTTCAGCCAACTGAAATCCCCGCCACCACATGTAGAGTCCGAAGCCGGCAAGGGCGGCAACGCCAAAAGGTAGCATGGCAATAACAAAGCGGCCCGAAGTCCATCCATGTTCCGCCTTTTGGTGCTGAATCTGATGCTGCAGTGACTGCATGGAATGCCACAGGCTGAATACCACTACGAATCCAAACAGCAAGGGGGTGCTGAGGTACCAAATGCCAATGAGAATGAGCTGAAGGGTGTAGGGTAAGATGCTTCGCCTTTCGTATATCCACAGGGCTATCAGGTTGGCTGCACCGATCACGGCCACTGAGGCATATTGCCAAAATTTTGACTGAGTGGGCGCTGCGACCGCATCCACCTCGCCGGTCTGCGTCATTTGCATGAAAATGCCCAAGGCCTCTTGCCAATGAATCACCACGGGCAAGAGGAGAAGCCAAGCGCCCCAGAGCAGGGAAGGGGGGTAGGACCACCGCTCATTTTCGAAATTGCTCTGCCCGAAATGATGGAAACTAATCGCAAAGAAGATCGCAAGAGCCACTAAGGGTAAAAACCACCATATGAGTGCATAAAGTCCCATCACTCCGAGGTAGCTCAGGGTGAAGAGGAGCAGTCCGCGCCGTCCCCTTTTCTTGCGATAGAGGTAGTCATTGGCCCCATGAGGGATTCCCACACTGCACAAGAGTAGCCCCGCCACCACGACTTCGGCCGTCTGCGACCAATCCGCAAGGAGATACAGGGAGAGGAGGAGCGCCTGAATTATTAGTTGCGACTTGAACAGTTTGGAGCGAACATACATCATGCCCTGCGAAGGTAATGCGTCAGGCTCCTCAGAAAAAGCCTCTTTGGGAGGCGGCTGAAAATCAGTATTTCCTCAAAGACGGTGGTTTCCTCGTCGAGAAATTTGAGGATGCGCGCCATAGGCTGCGTGGCGAAGAGGCGCAAGAAAACCTCGCGTCCCCGCTGAGCGTGGTTGGCCAGAATGTGCAGAAGCAGCGCATCATACATCCTGAAGCGCCAAGGACGGTACATACTCGGGAGGCGCTGACCCTTTTTTATGGCTTTCGCCAAACGGCGCGCATATTGTTCCATACGCTTGAAAGCGTAGCCTGTGGTGGGTTTCACAGCCCCTCCCGGAGTGCCGATAAATATGAGCCTAGCATCGCGCCGCAGACGTTTTTGCCGCATGTCGAGCGCGGAGGTCATGGGAATTTGGCCGATTTCCCATTCTGAGATGACGTAATCATCTGTGAGTTCCGACATGTATTCTTCGAGGAGGGGCAGGGCTTCTTCCTCGTTCAATTTTTCCCGCCCGAAACGCGTGAGCTCTACCAGGGCTTCGTTTTCCGAAAAGGGAAGCTCGTAAATAAACTGTGTACTAGCCTGCTGTGCCACATCAAAGTGCATCAGGGTGGCGCGTTCCTTCTTGAACACCGGCTTCGTGCTCCGCACTCTCCAGCCCACGAAACTCTGCCAAAGCATGGTGCTGTCTCTGGCCCGCCTATTTTGCAGAAATGCACCCACGGCACCCTTCCACGATGCCAAGCCGCCCGGCATGGCCGACACGAAGGCGTAAGTGCTGCTCCATGTGCCTCTGTCGCTTGTGATCTGTAGGCTGTCTCCCTTTTCGGCAATGTCGCTCACTGAGGTATGCACGAAGTGCACGTTGGGAGATCGGCTGAGCTTGTTTTTCGCGTAAGCGTAAAAATCACTACTGCGCAGGTGAAAATATCGGTAAGGGGCGATGGCCTCGGCGGTCGTATCGTCGGCGGGCTGTAAGAAATGAGACCAACTGTCCTCGGGTACAGCACCTGAGAACAAAGATTCCCTGCCCCAATAGCACCATGTCCGGTCATTCCCCTTTCGGGAATCGGCTTCGGCGATGCACATGCTGTGCTTTTCAAGCAGTCCTTCGTCAAGCAGGGCAAGGGCCAGCCACAAGCCTGAAGCTCCCGCACCTACGAGGGTGTAGTGGTAATGATGGTGGTGGCTTGCTGCTCTCATACGTTTGCTTCGGGTACTGCCTTGTGTGCAGTCCCATTAACAAGTCGAAAAACGGGCTGAAAGTTTTAAGATAGGGGGGAATCCGCTTTTTGGATGGTTCAATGCTGAACACAATAAATCTGACTTGGGTATCAATCATCAAAAGATTCGGAGAGGTCTGTGAGCGGCGAAAGCGGATTATCAGTCCGTGAAAATCGAAATCCCAAATTTTTGTGGCACACAATATGTGCTGAAGCCGGAAAATTTCGCAGAAGAAGGATTGACTAAGCCGAACGCCTCTTTTCGCTCATCCATTGCTTCAAGTCTGCATTGAACTTCTGTCTGATAGTCTTCAACGCTTCCCGCTTTAATATCCGCTTCTGATGCCTGCGCCCTTCGGTTGAGCTCCAAATGGTTTATGGCCTCTTCCACCTTGAGGAGCTCATCTTCACAATTGAGCTCCATAAAGCCTTGGATCAATTGTAATTTTCTCTCTGTGAGGCGCATTCTTTTGAAATTTTAATCTAAATCAAAGGTAGCGATTTGGAGTCAAAAACCCCGCCGAGCGCTCAGCGGGGTTCTTCAATCAAATTTTACTTTTCTATTTCTCAATTCCCAGACGCCTCATCCACCAGCTTCCGCAATTCCTCTTCCAGCGGCTTTCGGAACACCACCTGCCCATCGAAGACGTCCATGACGATGGGTTCTTCCTTGGTGACGGTGCCGGCAGGGAGATGGATCAGGTTTGACTTGATATGAAATTGTAGTGGCTAAAAACAAATGTGGGTTTTAGGATCCCAAAAAGATGTCTATCTTTGTAACAATCCGCATAAGCGGAGGTGGAAGGCTGTACGGGCCTTTGCCCCGGAAACGGGGTTTTTTTGTACCTCTATTTTTGTCGTTCTATTCACGGTAGTTTCTTCATGCCGTAGCCGTAAATCTTTGTTCCGTATCGAAAGAATTTGGGTTCAATGGTCTCGAGGATTTCATCTGAAAAGGTGCGCTGTGTATCCTGAAGGTCGAAA
>SLDS01000120.1 GCA_007125175.1 Flavobacteriales bacterium | reverse complement strand
AAGTCAAAAACCGTTGAGCTGTCTTTGAGATAAGTAATGGATTTTGGATCTGGTAGACTGAAAGTACTGTCAGCTCTGGCCGCCCAGGTTCTGCTCGCCACGGGTCCGGAAAGGAAGGTGCCATTGGCAAGTGAATCTCCCATGATATCGGCGTGAAACAAATAGGCATTGCTGCCATCAAAGGAACTTAGAGAAACCCCCTCGTTCATGATATTGCCGGCGAGATAGCGGTAATCCCCTGATTTTGTGAGAAAGGTGGCCCTTAATTGGCCGTTCTGATTGTTGATTTTCAGCACAGCATCAAAGGAGCGATCATCGGTGTAAATTGTAGCTCTATAGCGCGGTGCGAGCTGAGCGGAACTAGCCGTCGGGGTGAAGCGAAAATCCTTCCCGTATTCAGCTATCAGTGGAATGCGAAAATGCGCTCTGGATTGGTCGATGAAAATCCCTGAGAGGAGGTCGTCGCTGTCCCTGATCAATGTGATACTGCTTTGATAAACGGGCATTTGAAATATTAAAGTGTCAGCATGGACTATCCTGCCGTGGGCTTCAATCTTTTCTCCACCATTGTCGATGGTGAGTAGTGAAGCATTATCACCAAGGTGCACTATTTCTGCTGTAAAGGGCAATTCGGCCCCTTGCATTTGCAGGGCAAAACGCCATGTGCCTTCAGGTATGGTACTGTTTATTTCCTCCCCGGAATGGCTGGCACAGCTATACCCGAAAAGGATCAATGTGCCAAAATACAGCAAAGTCCTCATGGGCTAATTTTTAGAGGTCAAACTTTATTCCTTGCGCCAGTGGAAGCTCAGTGCTGTAATTGATGGTATTGGTTTGTCGGCGCATGTATATTTTCCAGGCATCACTTCCGGATTCTCGCCCTCCACCGGTCTCTTTTTCGCCTCCAAAGGCCCCTCCTATCTCTGCCCCCGATGTACCAATATTCACATTGGCAATGCCGCAATCTGAGCCTTCATGGGAGAGGAAAGCCTCAGCCTCACGCAAATTGGTGGTCATAATGGCCGATGAGAGCCCTTGTTTCACACCGTTTTGGAGCGCGATGGCTTCGTCGAGTGTATTGTATGGCATGATGTAGAGCAGTGGAGCGAAAGTTTCATTTTGAACTATTTCCATCTCATTATTCACTTCGGCTATAGAAGGACTTACATAGCAACCACTTTCGTAACCTGCGCCTTTGAGTTGTTCTCCTTCTATCACGAAAGTGCCGCCCTGAGCCTTCACTTCTTCGATCGCATTGAGATATGCATTTACTGCATCTCGATCGATGAGTGGGCCCATATGGTAAGCGCTGTCAAGGGGATTTCCAATCTTAAGCTGTGAGTAGGCTTTGGTGAGTGCATTTTTTACATCATCGTACACCGAGCGGTGTATGATGAGCCTTCTTGTGCTCGTACATCTCTGACCTGCAGTTCCAATGGCTCCAAAAACTGTACCAGGCACTGTGAGATTCAGATCGGCATTTTCAGTGATAATGATGGCATTGTTGCCTCCGAGTTCGAGTAGGCTTTTGCCCAATCGTGATGCCACGGCTTGTGCTACGATTTTACCCATCCTGATGGATCCGGTGGCTGAGACAAGGGGTACATTGCTGTCATGACTGAGGTACTCTCCTACCTTGTAGTCTCCATTTACAACACAGCTTATACCTTCCGGCAAATCATTGGCGCGGGCCACTTCGGCCCAGATGTTTTGGCAGGCGATCGAGCATAGTGGTGTTTTTTCGGAGGGCTTCCAGATGCAAACATCCCCACACACCCATGCAAGGGCCGTATTCCAACACCATACGGCTACGGGAAAATTAAATGCGCTGATGATTCCCACGATGCCCAATGGATGGTATTGCTCGTACATGCGGTGCTTGTATCGCTCACTGTGCATCGTAAAGCCATGGAGCTGCCGAGATAGTCCTACAGCAAAATCGCAGATATCAATCATCTCCTGCACTTCACCAAGACCCTCTTGTAGGGATTTCCCCATTTCGAAGGATACCAACTGCCCCAAGGCATCTTTGTGTTTGCGAAGGGCCTCGCCGTACTGTCTTACGATTTCCCCGCGCTCAGGAGCAGGTTTCATTCTCCAGGTTTTAAAAGCTTTTTGAGCGGCGCTTACACATCGATCATAATCGCCGCGACTTGCACCACCTACACTTCCGATAAGTGAACCGTCCACCGGTGAATGGCTATCGATGTTGTCGCCGTTTGAGAAGTGTTCTTGCCCGGTTGAGCATCCTTTATTGTCGGATTGAATGCCGAGGGAAGAGAGGCTTTTAACTAGATTTTCAGGTAGGCTTTGTACGCTTTGCATGGTGTTGGATTTTTCGCCCACAAAGGTAGCTTTTTGTTTCCATTGCCGTGCGCTAAACCATAAAGAACAGACATACAGGCAAATAGAGAAATAATCTGAAATTTGGTGAATCTCTACCCGAAAGGGGTATGCTACCACAGCGGCCTTTGGGTGCATTCTTGGCCTTCTAATGGCCTTTTTTGCTCAAAATATAAATTTGACTGCTCCAAGGTCGCTTTTTTCGCCACGCAATGAAGTTGCTTTTGAATGCTTGCCACAAGGCTGCGAGTAAATTTCCATTGCGGTATTTCTCACTGAGCATGGAGATGTAAAAAGCATCGAGATGGAGTGCTTTTACATCCTGCACCGCGAATCCACTTTTTTGAGCCAGCTTTTTAATATCGCTTTCGCGAAAATGCCAGAGGTGTCTCGGCACGTCATAAGCCGCCCAGCGGTCTTTGTAGTGCGCTGCATCATGGCTATCGGGATTGGGCAGAGCGATAAGCAGTACACCATTTTCGGTGAGATTGCTGTGGTGCTTTTTGAGCAGTGTCAAAGGATCTTCAACATGCTCGAGTACATGCCACATGCTTATGGCCTCTACCATGCTGCTTTCCGCATAATAGGCATCCGGAGTTTTTACCTTGACGCTTTGTTCCGAGAGGCGCCTACGACTTTCACTGTGGGGCTCTACGCCGTGCACATTTTTGCCCTTAGAGCGGGCAAAGAGCAAAAAATCCCCGGCGCCACAGCCATAATCCAGCCACTCATTTCCCGGTGAAACGGAATTCATGATGCTGTATTTGTACCACAGGTTGTATCCTTGTGCGAGGTGGTAGAGTTTGTTGATGATACCCCGTGTGGTTTTGCTGTGCGAGATATAGTCTGGAGAGTCGTAATAGGGATCGAGGTCTTTCGGTATTGGGCTTGTTTGGCGAAAGCCGCACTCCGTGCATTTTTGGATGCAAAATACTTCACTGCTTACTGAGTAATCATGCAGCTGAAAGGAATTGTCGAGCGCGGAACTGCTGCACATATAGCAGTGCTCCCTGGCCAATGTTTCACGTGAAACATTCCACTCAGGTTTCACGTGAAACTTTGTGTCTTTATCGCCCGACATGCAACATCAAGACTGAAATATCCGAAGGAGAAACACCACTAATTCGGGAGGCTTGGCCAATGGTGTGCGGCTTCACCTTGCTGAGTTTTTCGCGTGCTTCGATGCTTAGCCCTTTCAGAGCGGCATAGTCGAAATGCTCGCTCAAGACGATTTTCTCAAGTCGTTGCAGCTTATCCGCCATCTCCTGCTCTTTCTCGATGTAGCCTTCATACTTGAGCAGTATCTCTACGCTGTCTATGATCTCATTTGCCAAGCCTTCTCCTTTGCTTTGCAGATCGGCAAGGCAGGCGGCAATTTGCGCATTGCTTTCACCCAATGCACGCAAGGGAAAGTGCGGACGGGGCACAAGGCTGGCGGCTTTCACCTTTTGGCGAAGTGGAGCGCTCCCGAGTTCCTGTAGGGCAGATTCAATCTCTTCCGGCTCTATGCTCTCTTTGCGCAGGGTGCCTAGAAGGGCGTTCATGCCCTCCCGCTTTTCATCCAGTCGCCGGATGCGTTCCTCACCAGCAAGGCCCATTTCATAGGAGCGCGGAGTGAGCCTTAGATCCGCATTGTCCTGCCTCAACAAGATTCGGTATTCTGCACGCGAGGTGAACATTCTGTATGGCTCTTCTGTGCCTTTGGTGATCAAGTCGTCTATGAGCACACCGATGTAGGCCTCGCTCCTGCCCAAGACAAAAGCTTCCTTCTCGCGCAGCTTCAAGTGCGCATTGATTCCTGCTGCCAAGCCCTGACAGGCGGCTTCCTCATATCCGGTGGTACCATTGATCTGCCCAGCAAAATAGAGTCCCTCCACAAGCTTGGTTTCAAGACTATGTCGGAGCTGCGTGGGCGGAAAGTAATCATACTCGATGGCATATCCCGGGCGAAAAATTTTCACTTGCTCGAGTCCGGGTATCAGTCGCAAGGCTTCTGCCTGCACCTCTTCTGGGAGGCTCGATGAAAAGCCATTCAAATAAACTTCAACAGTGTTGAGGCCTTCGGGCTCTACGAAGAGCTGATGCCGATCCCGATCGGCAAAGCGGTCAATTTTATCTTCGATGGAAGGGCAGTAGCGCGGACCCTGTGCTTGTATCCGTCCATTGAACATGGGCGAACGATCAAATCCAGTGCGCAAGACATCGTGAACCTCCGGGCTCGTGTAGGTAATGTGACAGGGCAATTGCTGGGGCAGTTTGGCAATGTCAAGGTATGAAAAAGATCCCGGTTCAGCATCTCCATCCTGCACCTCCATTTTGCTGTAGTCAATGCTTCTTCCGTCAAGTCGTGGCGGTGTTCCCGTCTTCATCCGGCCATGGTCAAATCCCAGGGAGATGAGCTGCTCTGTGATGCCATGAGCAGCGCGTTCCCCGGCCCTGCCTCCTCCAAATTGCTTCTCTCCTATATGGATCAAGCCATTGAGAAATGTGCCACTTGTGAGTATCACAGCACGGGCTGATATCTTGATGCCCATGGAGGTGACCACGCCATTGAGCCTGCCATTTTTGTCAAAGCTCAATTGAGAAACCATATCCTGGAAAAAATCAACACCGGGAGTGTTTTCGAGCATGCTCCGCCAATTTTCAGCAAAGCGCATTCGGTCGTTTTGGCTGCGGGGGCTCCACATGGCCGGGCCCTTGCTGCGGTTGAGCATACGGAATTGTATGGTGCTCGCATCGCTTACTATTCCGGAGTATCCGCCCAGGGCATCGATCTCGCGCACAATTTGCCCCTTGGCGATACCGCCCATAGCAGGATTGCAGGACATCTGCCCAATGGTGTTCATGTTCATGGTGACCATCAACACGCTGGAACCAAGATTTGCAGCTGCTGCGGCCGCTTCGTTGCCGGCATGGCCCCCACCCACTACGATAATGTCGTAATCCTGTATCATTTTTTTCCCTGAGAAAAATCGCGCAAAGATAGGTAAAAATTCTCTTTTTCAGTCATTTCATTCTTCTCGGAAGCCGTCTTGTCGCGGTATCCGCAAAGGTGGAGCAAGGCATGTACCATGACCCTATCAAGCTCTTGTCGATATCTGTGGCCCAGCACTTTAGCATTGTCACGGACTCGATCGATGCTGATATAGACTTCTGCCTCAATGCTTGAGCCTTCCTCGTAGCCAAAGGCAATCACATCTGTAAATGTATCGTGACCCAGAAAGTCCAGATTTATCCGGTGCAATTCTTCATCACTGCACCAAATATATTTCAGATCAATAAGCTCACACCCTTCTTGATCAGCACATGCTGCCAGCCATAAGCGCGTTTTGCCAAGCTGTCTTAGACGGTATTCAGCGGATGATGAGTGGAAGGAAATGGCCATGGCCTTGTAGGCGACCTGCCAAATGCTCAGGCGGAGACGCCAACCGGTTTTTTGAGGTCTTTAAACTCCATCTCCACGATCCGGCCTTCATCGAGGAATTGTATATCGTCGCTGAGATGCCGCATGAGAAAGACCCCTCTTCCATTTGGTTTTTCCAGGTTTTCGGGCGAGGTTGGATCCGGCACATTTTCGTAGTCAAATCCAGGGCCATCGTCTTCTATCCTGAAAAAGAAGCGGTCTTCGCCGGCCTCGTATTGTACCTTAACTACTTTGTCGGGGTCTTGCTTATTTCCGTGATAGATGGCATTGTTCACCGCTTCCGTAAGCGCGATGAGGATATTTCCGTAGTGCTCTTCCTGGATTTGGTGCGTTTCACAGAGCTCATCGATCAATCGTTCGACTATTGTAATATTCTCGCCATGAGAGGCGAATGTGATGGTTTCCATTTGGGCAAGTTGAGGCATGGTAAACTACTGCAAGTCTCCAAAATTAAGAAAATATTCATTCACCCGTTCTTTGTAGTAGGGCTTCATGTCGGGCGGCACTGTTCGAAGAAATTCAATTTCGCGGGCTTTCCGTTTTTTATACTCCAGATATTTTTCCGGGTTACTGCGTTCGTACTCTCCGGGAGACTCGCTCTGCCGCTCCTCTTCGTATTCCCTTTCACGCTCTGCCTTTTCCGATTCTAGCAGGCGTGTAAGAATATCTTGCTGCCTGAGGAAGGTTTCCTGACTTATCTCCATGTTCACAAGGTCGCGCTCTTGTTTTTCCATTTGCGAAGCGATGTCTTCCAAGCCTTTGCCCTCACCTTTACCTCTTTGGTTAAGTTCTTGGGCCATTTTTTCGATTTCCTTGCGCAGCGCGGCCTGTTCGGCAGCCATTTTGGCAATCTCCTTGCTCATGGATTGGTTGCCCATTCCAGGTTTGCTTCCGCCATCCTGAGGGCCTTTTTCCAAAGCTTTTTGCATTTCTTCGAGTCGCTTACCCATTTCCTCCTGCATCTTGCTCATTTTACCACTTGAGGGTTTTGCTCCTGCACCACCCGGGTTTTCACAATTACCGGTACCGGGCATTTGGCTCGCCATGGCTTCTTGCATTTGTTGGAGCGCTTCATCGAGCAGTAGGGCCAAGTTATTGAAGGAGGTCATGGCATATTGCTGGCTGTTTGTGGCATTGGCAGTTTGGCGCTCCCCTATTTCTTCGAGCGATTTGCGGATCTTGCGCTTGATGATACCCAACTCCTCATTCACGATGGCCTCAATTTGTACCACTCTTTTGCTGAGAGCATATAGAGAATCTTCGACCATTTTGGCGCCATCCTGAAGCTTTTTTTGCTCTCGGCCCAGCTCGGTATAGCGCGGGTCATCGCGGTTTACCTGCCTCAGTTCTTCCATGATATCCTCCTGATCGAAGGAAAGCTGAATGATGTTCTCGAGCAGTGCGCGCAGGGCGTCCATGTCTTCCATGGCCGACTCAGCACCTCCGGCATCCATGGCCGATTGCATTTTCTGCTGCATATCCTTCATTTTTTGCGCAGCATTTTTCTGAGAGTCGGAGGCTTTTTTCTGCTTGTTCTTTTCAAGCTGATCGGAAGAATCCTGCATGTCTTGCGAAATTGCATCCTGATCTTCCTCAGTGTCGATCAGGTTATTGGGGCGTTCCAATGCTTCGTTTTTCTCCTTGAGTTCTTCGAGGTCTTTCTTGAGCTCTTCAAAGCGTTCATTGAGTTCATCCTGTTTTTCTTTCAGGGCATCAGAGTCGCTGTCTTTTTCGGCACTCTCCTCCGACAGTTTTTCCTGCTCAAGGGCGAGCTCTTCCAGGGCCTGCATCTGCTGCTCGAATTCCATTTCAAACTCCATTTGCTTGAAAAGCTCCAGAGAACGATCCATGTTTTTCTCCAGCTCTTCCTGGCTGAGCTTCATGTTTTCCAGCTCTTCGCGAATGTCATTTTGATCGAGCTTCTCCATCATCTCTTCCAGCTTCCTGAACATCTCTTTCAGCTCATCGCTCATGAGTTCGTCAAAGAGCTTTTCCAGCTGCCTTTGCTTTTCGAGGATACTCTCACTCTGCTCCAGATAGCGCTCTTTTTCCTGCTGCCGGTTTTTGTTTTCTTGCGCTGCCTGCTCCACTTTTTGCTGAAGATTTTTTTGCTTTTTGAGCAAATCTTCCAGCCGCTTTTTCTCTTGCCAGCCCATGCTTTTATTTTGCATGAGGTCTTTGTTGAGCTCATCGATTTCCTTTTGCAGCTCGCGGGCATCCTTGATGCTCTCCTCAAGCTGGGCTTGAATATCTCTCGATGATTCTTTGCGCTGCTCGCTGAGTTCCCGCCGGCTGGGTGCCTGATAGCTCTTCTTCTCACTGCGCGTGGCTTTGCTGCCGTTCACACCATCGTTGTCCCACACCTCGAAGTAATAGGTCACGCGGTCACCGCTTTTTAGATCCAATTGATCGAAATTGGTGAAGTGAAAAAATTCTTGTGCATTGGAAGGCCCGATGGCAAGGCGCTCTTTACCCTCTTCAATTTCACCCTTTTCGCGCTCGATGACATAGTGGAAGTACAGGCCCCTGAGGCCATAATCGTCACTGATGCTTCCGCTAAAATAGATTCTGCGCTCATTGCTGCTATCGGCCTCAGCCTCAACCCTAATCTTTGGGTATGCATCTTTTATGACATCGATGCGGTAGCTCAGGGTATCGCGTGCGCCCAAAATGCGGTTGCTCGGGCTCAATTGATACCGCTCGGCCTTTGCAGCCCTTTTGCTGTACTGAAAGCGGGCTTTTCCAGACGGCTCTAGTGCTATACTGGTATCTGCAAAAATCAGGTGAAGCAACTCAGTATTCTGCGCTTTGAAGGCCCATTGAATTTCTGTGCCTTCCGGAATCTTCAAGTTCCCACTGTTTTCCAATACCTCATCTGCTTTTCCCAGATATTTCGGATAGCTGAGCCGGGTCTGAAAATCGATGATAGAAGGGGTGGGCAGCACCTTGAGCTCCTTCTTTTCGCTGAAGTAGCCGTCAGCAGCCAGCTGAAAAGGTATCACTTCCCGCACATTCCTGAAGGTATAGCTGAAGGTGCCCGGTTTTTCCCGTTTGAGCCGAAAAAACTTACCATCGATATCGATGCGCATCTCTCCCGGTGCGTAATCACCCCGTGCCTCAACGGTCAGCGTGAAATTGCTGTTGAGCGCGGTCTCCAGTGATTCGTTGAGAATGCGAAACTCGAAGGGGGCTTGAGGTATGAACTCCGTGTTGTAGCTCACCAGCCGCTGTGTGCTTTCGGTGAGCATTGCCGGTGACAGGGCCAGGATGATAAGGATGAGCCCAATTGGAGGCAGGACGTATTTTAGGTATTTTCGGTTTTCACCAAAATTGATGGCCGCGCTAAAGGGAACAGGTTCCAGCTGATCAATGCGTTGCGCGATGCTGGCCATGAGCAATCCGGACTCCTCACCTCTGTCATCGGCCTGCCGCTTGAGTTGCAAGGTGTTGAGCAGCTTATCGCTCACTTCAGGAAAGTGCTTGCCAATGATTTTGGAGGCTTCCTCATGCGATATTTGCCGCCCCAGGCGAAATAACTTGAGCGCCGGATACAAAATGTAGCGCACGAAAAGGATTCCATTTGCCAGCACCAAGCTGTAAAACATCACCCTGCGCACCGATGATGAAAACTGACCAAAGTACTCGAGCAGGGATATGAAAATGAGCACACCCAAAGCCAGAGCCAAGAAGTAGATGGCACCGCGAATCATTTGATTCTGGTAGTACTTCCGCGTGAAGGCGTCCAGTTTTTCCAGGAGCTTATCGTATGTCTGCGCCATGATTTCTTTGCCTCTTTACCCACTATCTGCTATAGCAAGCGCTAAGATACGGAATCGCGATTGCATTAGCCCTTTTCGGCAAAAATGAATTTGCTCAGCGCCAATCGCCGACCCGCTGTGCATGAAACGTCGAGCCAGCCACTTTCAGTGCACCTCAAGCCCGATTTTTCGCAGCTTTTAACCATATCTTCTACCTCGAGGCGGGGAGAGTAGGTGTTCAGTACGAGAAACCCGCCCTTTTCCAAAAGCCCGTATGCGGTATGCAGCAATGGCTCGAGCTGCTCTTCCAGCTTCCAGAGGCCCCCATTTTTGGAGCGACCATACACCGGAGGATCCATGGATATACCCGCATACTTATGCCCGCGCTTCAGCTCTTTGCCTGCAAAGGCGAGGGCATCCTCGCATACCCAATGGATGTTGTGCACTCCATTGCCCTGAGCATTCTGCGCAGCCCAATTGACCACTGAGCGAGAGGCATCTATGTGAAATACGTCCGCACCTGCTTTGGCCGCGCAGAGGCTCGCCGCACCTGTGTAGGCAAACAAGTTGAGATAGCGATCCTTTTTGCCCAGTCGCTTTTGCAGAAATGCCCAGTGCTTCAATTGCTCCGGAAAAACGCCGATGTGCTTATACGGGCCGGTCTTGCATTGTACCTGCCACTTCACCTTGCTCTCGTAGCGACATGTCCAGCGTGTGGGCTTGATGCCACGCCACTCCCAGCGCCCTCTTCCATTCTTTTCCTCTTCTTCAAATCGACCGTGAGCCATGGCCCTCCACTGCTCAGCGCTCATCCTTCGGTTGTGCCGCGCCAGCACCTCGGGTCTGTCCACAATGTACTGACCGAAGCGTTCGAGCTTGCGCCCATTTCCAAAATCCAGAAGAGAATAGTCGAGCATGGTAAGGGGAGATTGGCCCACAAATATAGCCCGCTGGCATCCATACCGTCTACTTATTTAACTTTATCTTTGCTGGCCAATTGAAAAAAGGCCTCTACATGTCTGCAAAACGCGTTCGGGTGAGATTTGCCCCAAGCCCTACGGGCCCCCTCCACATGGGTGGGGTGAGAACAGCCCTTTACAATTACTTATTTGCCCGCAAGCACGGTGGTGATTTCGTGCTGCGCATTGAGGATACCGACCAAAGCCGCTACATAGCCGGAGCGGAGGAATACATCCAAGAAGCGCTTGATTGGTGCGGCATTTCTCCGACAGAAGGGCCTGCACAGGGAGGTTCATACGGGCCTTACCGGCAGAGCGAGCGCAAGGCCATTTACCGGGAGTATGCAGACCGCTTGCTCGAATCCGGCCACGCTTATTACGCCTTCGACAGCCCTGAAGAACTAGACAAGATGCGCGAGGATTTGAAGAAGGCAGGATCCAATAGCCCACAGTACAATGCGATAAGCCGCGAGAACATGCGAAACTCGCTCACTTTGAGCGCCGAAGAAGTGGAGAGCCTCATTTCTGACGGACAGCCCTATGTGATCCGCTTCAAGATGCCGCGCAGGCAGGAGGTGAGGGTGCAGGATGCCATAAGGGGCTGGGTAGTGGTAAACAGCGCCCAGCTTGACGATAAAGTGCTCTTCAAGAGCGATGGAATGCCCACTTACCACCTCGCCAATATCGTAGACGATCACCTGATGGAGATATCGCATGTGATACGCGGGGAGGAGTGGCTGCCATCGGCGCCCCTTCACCAGTTGCTCTACGATGCCTTTGGCTGGGAGGCTCCGGCATTTGCTCATTTGCCGCTGCTCCTGCGCCCTGACGGCAATGGTAAGCTCAGCAAGCGCGATGGGGATCGTCTGGGGTTTCCGGTTTTTCCGCTCGACTGGCAGGATCCGGCAAGCGGCGAGAAAAGCAGTGGATACCGCGAGCGCGGTTACTTTCCGGAAGCGTTCGTGAATATGCTGGCCTTTTTGGGTTGGAACCCCGGCACGCCTCAGGAGATTTTCAGTCTCGATGAGCTTGTAGAGGCTTTCAGCCTGGAGAGGGTGGGCAAGGCTGGCGCCAAATTTGATCCCGATAAGGCCCGCTGGTACAATCAACAATACCTGCGCAGCACTGGCAATGATGAACTCGCTCAGCGCTTAAAGTCCCATCTTGAAGCAAAGGGTGTCAGCATTCCCTCCATGGAAAAGCTCAGCACGGTATGTGGACTCATGAAAGAGCGGGCTTCCTTTGTGCCCGAGCTTTATGAGCAGGGCAAGTATCTTTTCGATAAGCCTGAGGCATATGATGATAAAACCCGCAGAAAGAAGTGGAAGCCTGAGAGCCCTGCGCTGATGGGAGAACTCATGGAGCGCTTTGCAGCTTTGCCTGCCTTTGAGCCCGAGACTTTGGAGCAGTGCTTTAAGGACTTTCTCGAAGAAAAATCCTTGGGCATGGGAGCTGTTTTGCCCAATTTGCGGCTCCTCATTACCGGGCAGGGTATGGGGCCTGGAATGTGGGAAATTATGGCCCTTATCGGCAAAGAAAACAGTATGGAACGCATGTCGGCAGGCATCCAAAACTTGAGCAGTGAAGCGAATTGAGGTCAATGACATACGCCTGTATGCCTATCACGGCTGCTTGCCCGAAGAGGCGCGAATAGGAGGGGAGTACCGCATCGATTTGTGGGTCGATGTAGACTTTGAGGCGGCCTGCCATTCAGATGCACTCAAGGACACGGTAGATTATGTAAGCCTCAACAAGATCGCCTGTGAGGAGATGGCCATTCGGGCCAAGTTGATCGAGCATGTTGCACACCGCATACTCAAACGAATCAAAGAGGAGCAGCCCACTGTGCAGAAGGCTGGTATTGCCTTGCGAAAGCTCTCTCCGCCCATCAATGGTAATGTGGGAGAGGTGGCTGTAATCATGCACATGTAACCCCACTGGAATAAATTCAGTAAGCCCTGTGAAGATTGGAGCGTATTGTGTACTTTAGCGCTCCCAAATCAAAAAGGGTCACGTGGCCGAGTGGCTAGGCAGAGGTCTGCAAAACCTCGTACAGCGGTTCGAATCCGCTCGTGACCTCAAGAAGGAAGAACCCAGTCCACATTCGGATTGGGTTTTTTGTGCTCCATTGATCTCATTGCAACACTGTCATGAGCGGATGAGAACCACAGTTCGAACGGCGAAGCCCTCATGCGCACCGCTGTAAGCGGACACGCGCGCATAATCCGCTCGTGACCTCAAGAAGGAAGAACCCAGTCCACATTCGGATTGGGTTTTT
>SLDS01000024.1 GCA_007125175.1 Flavobacteriales bacterium | reverse complement strand
TGTGATCGCCTGGGTGCTCAGCGGCCCCGACCACGAGTACACCGTGCCCCTGCCCGAGCCGGGCGAGGAGAAGCGCGCCATTTTGGAAACTTACACCAAAGAGCACAGCGCCGAGTACCAATCTCAGGCCCTCATCGACCTCGCGGCCCGCATGCGCGAGAAGGTGAGCGATTTCTCGCAAATCGAAAGCATCCTCATTGAGACTTCGCACCACACCCATTACGTGATCGGAACGGGGTCGAACGACCCCCAAAAATTCGATCCGCATGCCACCCGCGAAACGCTCGACCACAGCATCATGTACATCTTTGCCGTGGCACTCGAAGACGGCACCTGGCACCACGTAAAGAGCTACGAGCCCTCGCGCGCACAGCGCCCCGAGACGGTCGAGCTCTGGAAGAAAATCTCCACCGTGGAGAAAGAGAAGTGGACCAAGCTCTACCACGACCGCGACCCGAACAAAAAGGCCTTCGGCGGCCGCGTAGTCATTACCATGAAAGACGGCACCGAGATCGCGGACGAGATAGAGCGCGCCAATGCCCACCCCGCCGGAGCACGCCCCTTCAAGCGACCGAACTACATCGGTAAATTCGACATGCTCACCGAGGGCATCATCAGCAAGGAGGAGCGCGACCGCTTCATCAATTTGGCCGAAAGGCTCACTGACCTCACACCCGCAGAGGTGATGGAGCTGACCGTGGAAATGCCCCTCGCCGATGTGCGCGACAATGCGCCCGACACCAAAGGTATATTCTGATATGATTGTCAACGACACCCCCGCACATGAGAAGCGCGCCGCTTTCCGCAAAAATCTGGAAAGCGGCGGGCTCCTGCAATTTCCCGGCGCCTACAATCCCATGGTGGCCATGCTCATCGAGCAGACCGGCTTCGACGGGGTGTACGTGTCGGGAGCGGTAATGGCCAACAGCCTCGGCCTGCCCGACATCGGGATGACCACGCTGACGGAAGTATCGCAAACGGCGGCCTCCATAGCAAGGGTTACGGCCCTGCCCACCATCATGGACATCGACACCGGATTCGGCGAGAGCATGAGCGTGGCACGCACCATCAAGGAGCTCACCTACCTCGGCATAGCGGGCTGCCACATCGAAGACCAGGTGAACCCCAAGCGATGCGGCCACCTCGACAACAAAACCCTCGTGCCCGCGACTGAGATGGTGCAAAAAGTACGCGCCGCCGCCGATGCCAAGACCGACCCGAACTTTCTCCTCATCGCGCGCACCGACGCGCGCGGGGTGGAGGGTCTCGACGCGGCCATTGAGCGCGCCAAAGCTTATGTAGACGCCGGCGCCGACATGATTTTTCCCGAGGCCATGGCCGGGGAGGCCGAGTTTGAAGCCTTCCGCAAAGCCATCGATGTGCCCCTGCTGGCCAACATGACCGAATTCGGGAAGAGCAAATTGCTCAGCAAAAGCCAACTTGAAAACCTCGGCTACAACCTGGTGATCTACCCTGTAACCACGCAGCGCCTGGCCATGTACGCCGTGGAGCAGGGCCTCAATGCTATCAAAAAGGAGGGAAGTCAGGAGGCCGTGCTGGACAAGATGCAGACGCGGAGCCGCCTCTATGAAGTGCTGGGCTACGAGGATTACAACGCCTTCGACAGCAGCCTGTACAACTTTAAGTTGGGGGAGGGGCAGTAGGCACACTGAAGGCGAGGTAACTCCACACTACTTCTCCAGCCAATTGCAAACGACAATTTTCTTGCTTGTGGATGAAAATCGATGTGATTTTACCTTGTTAATTAGAAGTTGAAATTCTAATTGACAAGGTTGACCTTGACGCAGACAAGAGCTACGCGATTGTATCTGCATCAGATCCCTATCAATTGAAGGAGGGCATTATGGTATGTGGCCTGTACCACCTTCTTGCTGAGGTTTTACCTGAGTTTTGATCGATATTGCCCCATCTTTATGTTCAGCCCAGGGTTTTCCTCCGGTATTCGGTTAAAAAATGTTCAGTCAATTCCACAAAAATTAGTAGGATTTGTTCATCTGACTGAACAATTTACTACATTCGTGGAATGAACCCTCCTTTAGATCTTCTTTCGCAACAGTTTAGAAGGCAATTGAAGACAGTTCCCTCTGACTTCGTGCGCAGTATGATGGATGCTATCAATTGGAATTCGCGTCTCATCGGTATCAAGGGTCCGCGCGGTGTAGGGAAGACCGTCCTCATGCTTCAGTATATCCGAATGCATCTGGGCAATGTACTCGATCAGGTGCTGTATGTCTCTCTTGACAATGTGGCTCTGGCCAATCTGAGCTTGGTAGGTCTTGCCGATACCTTTGTGAAGCAGGGCGGAAAATTCCTCATTCTGGATGAGGTACACAGGTACAAGAACTGGGCGGTGGAACTCAAGAATTGCTATGACCTCTATCCCGAGTTGAACATTGCCTTTTCCGGTTCGTCCTTGCTCGAAATCCTCAACGCTCGGGCTGACCTTAGCAGGCGCGCCATCGTGTATCACATGCAAGGTTTGTCATTCAGGGAATATACCGCCATCGAATGTGGGACTGAACTTCCGGTACTCAGCCTCGATACAATTCTTGAAAGCCACGCGGACATTTCCTTTGAAATCAATCAAAAGCTAAGGCCGCTATACCATTTCGACAGGTACCTTGAGTACGGGTACTATCCTTTTTACCGGGAGCAATCCGACTTGTACTTCCATAGAATCAATGAAGTAATCAATATGATTCTGGAAATCGAGCTTCCTGCGCTCCGAGGTATAGAATTGAGCTATATACACCGATTGAAGCAGTTGATGCAAATTGTATCATCTTCCGTGCCCTTCGTACCAAATGTCTCCAAACTGAGTGAGAAGATCGGCATCGATCGCAAAACCCTTTTGGCCTACCTACATTATTTGCACGAAGTGAAACTGACCTCAAACCTGTTCAAAGAAGCCGGCGGCATCAGCAAACTTCAAAAGCCGCAAAAAATCTATCTCGACAATACCAATCTGATGTACGCATTGAATCCCAATCAGGTGAATCGGGGAAATTTGCGTGAGACATTCTTCGCCAATCAATTGTCTTACAAGTATAATCTGCAGTACACCCCACAAGGAGATTTTCTCATTGATGAGAAGTATACTTTTGAAATCGGGGGCAAGTCCAAGGCGCCAAAGCAGATTAAAGACTTGAAAGAAGCCTACTTGGCCATTGATGGTGTGGAATACGGTGTGGGAAGAAAGATACCGCTTTGGTTGTTCGGTTTTACCTATTGATGAAGTTCCGGGATTGTCGGACCGGACAGGTTATCCTTGCTAATTGGAAATGTAATTTACAATTAGCAAGGATAATGCAAGACAAAATCATTCATTGATCAGCCTTCTTGAATTGGCTATGGGGATGCTTGATGCCGCCCAAAAGTTTTGACGGTTTGTCAAGCTAAAGGAAGTAGGAAGGGAAATGGCTGAAGCCATTAAGGAGGGCTGAAGAACAACTCCTTATCCCACGGCTAAAGCCGTGGGCTAAGGGCTAAAGCCGTAGGCTAGGAGCTAAAGCTGTGGGCTAGGGGCTGATGTCGAAGGACGGGTAATTCGAACCTTTCTGAACTTCTAGTCACACAAAGAATAGAACATTCCGGGTGGAAGTGTGATCAATCAAAATGCAGTAAAGGCTTGATCAAATTCGCGCCAGTTGAAGGCTTTCAGTCCGTCGGAGAAGGTGTAGACTTCCTTGCCGCCGTAAAGCACCCATGCCTCATCGAAGGAAGCCAATTTTGCGAAAGCCTTGAGATGCCTCGCAAAATCGCTTTGATAGGTTTTTCCCGCTTTGATTTCTATGGGCAGCATCCTGCCTGCTTGCTCGATAATCAGGTCAATTTCACGGCCGGTTTTATCACGCCAGTAGTAAAGCTCAGGCCGCTGCCCGCGGTGGGTAAAATGCTTGAGGGCATCTGATACCACCATATTTTCAAACAAGGAGCCGCGCAGGGGGTGGCTCGAAACTTGCCCGACTTCCTTGATGCCCAAGAGGGCGCAGGCCAACCCGGTATCTGTGAAGTAAATTTTGGGACGTTTTACGATCGTTTTATTGAAATTGCGGTGATAGGGTCGGAGCTTGTGCAAGATAAAACCTTGTTCCAAAACCGAAATCCAATCTTGCACCGTCTTCACATCCACGCCTACCTCTACGGAAAGCGCTGAATAATTGAGCTCCTGTGCCACGCGCCCAGCGAGCAACCTGAGCAAACGCTCAAATTCGTTGAACCGTGTGATGGACTTGATTTGACGCACATCCCGTTCGAGGTAAGTGCGGCGGTAATCATTGTACCATATATCGGCAGGTACATTGCGGTCGTAAACGGGAGGGTAGAACCCTTGCAGCATGAGCGCATCATCATCCTGCGCCGCCAAGCTGCCCAACTCTGAGAGACTCATGGGCAGTAAGTCCATGTAGCCCACCCTTCCCGCAAGGCTTTGGCTGATGGCTTCCTGAAGCAAGAAATTATTTGAGCCTGTGAGTATAAACTTGCCCGGTCGCGGGTCTTCATCGATAAGCTGCTGCAGATAGGAAAACAAGGAGGGTACGTACTGTATTTCGTCGAAAATGGCTCCGGTAGCATACGTTTCTAAAAAGCCCCTCGGATCGCGCGTGGCATAATCACGTACGTCCGGATTTTCAAGCGATACGTAAGCCTTTTCCGCAGGGACTCCTCCGTCGCTCGCAAAAAGGCTGCGCACCAGGGTCGTCTTCCCCGACTGCCGCGGACCAATCAGAGCCACAGCGGTGTAGTATGAAGCCCGTTCTTGAAGTGGCTTAGCGGCTATGCGTGGTATCATGAAGTAAAAATAGGAAAAATTTGGAGTATGACTCCAAATTTGTCCTGTTTTTCGATAGAATATAGCTCGAGAGTTTCAATCATACCGGAAACCAATGGATATAATAAGTAATATTTCATTTACAATTGAAGTATTTAGTATTATGCTAATATATTTCAAATATGATTGAAACTATTTGTATATTTGTGTAGTATTCGAGTTATGATTGAAATATATCCATTTCTGAAATTGGACATTTCAAGCACATTTTCATGGAAATCATTGAGCGCCCCACATACATTGACCGTGTAAGGCCTTACATCGGCAAGTCACTCATTAAGGTGCTGATAGGGCACAGGAGGGTAGGTAAGAGCTATCTCTTGATGCAGCTACAGGACATCATACGTGCTGAGATGCCGGATGTCCAAATCGTTTACATCAACAAAGAACAACATGAGTATGCCTCCATTGTCAATGCCGAGGCTTTGTTTCAATACCTTGACCGGCATGTAGAGGAGCAAAAGCGTGTGGCCATTTTCATCGATGAGATACAAGATATCGATGGCTTTGAAAAGGTGCTCCGGGATTTGGCAACGCGAGACCGCTTCGACATATACTGTACCGGGAGCAATGCCAACCTACTCTCGGGTGAGTTGGCCACCTACCTCGGCGGGCGCTATATCGAGATCAAAGTGCACGGCTTGAGCTATGCTGAGCACCTTCGCTTTCATCAGGCTGAGGATACGCCTGTGGAGTTTCAAAGGTATTTGCAATTTGGAGGATTGCCCTACCTGATTCACCTGCCCTCCGATGCCACTGTGGTGAATGGATACTTATCAGGGATATATAACAGCATACTGCTCAAAGATGTAGTGAGCAGATTCGGCTTGCGCAATGTGGCCTTTCTGGAAAATCTTGCGGCCTTTGTGGCCGACAATGTGGGCAGCCTTGTCTCTTCCAAAAAAATCAGCGACTACCTGAAGTCACAAGGCGTGAAAATTTCGCCTCAGGTGGTGATAGATTACCTCAGTTACCTCGAGGCTTCTATGCTCATTTCCAAAGTAAAGCGCTCAGGCATTCAAGGTAAGCGCATCTTTGAGGTCGGAGAAAAGTACTTCTTTGATGATTTGGGAGTGCGCAATACCATCGTGGGCTATAAGCCGGGTGATGTCCACAAGCTCTTGGAGAATGTTGTTTATCTCCACCTGAAGATTGCCGGATATGCCGTGACTGTGGGGCAGGAGGACAACATGGAGATTGACTTTATAGCGCAAAAGGGCGGGGAGAAAATGTACATTCAAGTAACTTACCTGCTGGGTTCCGAACAAACGATAGAACGAGAATTCGGCAACCTCCTCGCCGTAAAAGACAACTATCCGAAATACGTTTTGAGCATGGATGGGCAGAATTTCTCTGCCACGTACCAAGGCATCCGGCACCAGCAGGTGAGGGAATTTTGTCGCGATCTGATTTGATGTCAAAGGGTCTTTGACTGGTGCAATCACGCTGCCCGGCACTGAAAATCCCTCTAAAATCGGTACCTTCGCGCCTACAAAATCACCGCAAGCTTCAGCCATTTTTGCATTAAGGCTTGCACCAAATAATACCACCACCCAACACTGAAATACCATGAGCGAACACATCATTGCCCCCAAAGGACTGGCCGGGGTTATCACCGACGAAACGTCCATCTCCAAAGTAATGCCCGAAACCAACTCGCTGACCTACCGGGGCTACCCCGTGCAGGAGCTGAGCGAGCACTGCAGCTTTGAAGAGGTGGCCTACCTCCTTACCCACGATGACCTGCCGAATGCCGAACAGCTCCGCGCATTTTCCGACAAGGAGAAAAGCTACCGCGACCTGAGCGATGCCTTGCTCGCGGCCATCAAGCATTTCCCGAAAGGGGCTCACCCCATGGACACCCTCCGCACCGGCGTGAGCTTCCTGGGCATGGAGGACCCCCGTATATGGGACGACTCGCCGGCCACCAACATGGACAAGTACATCAGCCTGCTGGCGCGCTTACCCTCCATCATTGCGGCCTGCTACCGCCACGAAAAGGGCCTCGACTACATCGCACCCGACAAGAGCCTCAGCCTGAGCGAAAACTTCTTCCACATGTGCTTTGGCAAGGTGCCTGCGCCCGAGGTAGTGAAAGCCTTTGACGTGTCGCTCATCCTCTACGCGGAGCACAGTTTCAACGCTTCTACCTTCACCACCCGCGTGATCACCAGCACCACGAGCGACATCTACAGCGCAGTGTGCGGCGGAATCGGTGCCCTCAAAGGCCCCCTGCATGGCGGTGCCAATGAGCAGGTGATGCACATGCTCAAGGAGGTGGGGGAGCCCGCTGCTGCAAAACAGTGGATGCTCGATGCGCTTGCGCAAAAGAAAAAGGTGATGGGCTTTGGCCACCGTGTGTACCGCAGTGGTGACTCACGCGTGCCTACCATGAAGAAATACACCGAGAAGATGGCCCGCTTTACCGGACAGGAAAAGTGGCTGGAGATAGCCAACATCCTCGAAGAGACCATGGTGAGCGAGAAAAACATTTACCCCAACCTCGACTTCCCCGCAGGACCCGCCTACTACATGATGGGCTTTGAGATCGATATGTTTACCCCCATCTTTGTGATGAGCCGCATCACCGGCTGGAGCGCCCACATCATGGAGCAGCAAGCCAACAACCGCCTGATACGCCCCCTCAGCGCCTATGTAGGCCACCCACAGAGGAAGGTACACAAGATGGAGAACGCTTGAATGTAGAATCTTATGACTTGAAAAAGGCCCTCTTCGGAGGGTCTTTTTATTATACCTGGCATGGAATCGATGGTTCAGTTTCGAAACTTCCAATGTTATGGATGTTGCGCTGCAAGCTTTTGGAAGAATATTTACATTTGGCGATGCCTGAATTGTCAAGGTTTTTTGGCATTATTATCCGCATGTTTGCCAAATTTCAGTCACGGCACATCAGGCCTCATTTTCACGCATACTACCAAGGTGGGAACATTTTGGTGCGCATTGATGAGACCATTTAAGTGATAGCCGGTGAGTTTCCGAAAAAGCAAGAGCGTCTTGTGCTGGCATGGGCCGAAATCATCGACAAGAATTACTTGACAATTGGTTACTTTTACAAAGTGGGGAGCGCCGCTTCTGCATTGAGCCATTGAGGTAACATGGACTACACAGATATCAAAATAAAAGCGGGGAAAGTTATCAGGCCCTACCTGCTTGACCTTACTTACAATGATGGCAGCACAAAGCGCGTGGACTTGGAGCAGGTATTGTATGGGGCGCTTTTTGGGCCGCTCCGCAATCAAGAACTCTTTGCCCAGGTGCGATTGAATTCTGAAATTGAAACGATTGAATGGCCAAATGGTGCTGATTTTCACCCTGAAACCCTTTACCGATGGGAGGAATACAAAGAGGAGTTGGCAGCAGTGGCCGCAAAGTGGGAACGCACTAGGAAGGCAGGTTGAGTTGTTGTCAGTATGCTAATAATGAACTTGTACGCCCCGTCAGCGCTTATGTAGGCTGATAGCAAATGGAGGTGCAAACATGTAAAATTGTCAATTCATTGGATATAAAATGGAAAAAGCCCCGATTTCGGGGCTTTTGTAATCTGTAGCGGTCTAGGTGTCTACTGTATGATATTCAACTTTTCGCGGTGTATGGCGCTACCATTCATGTACACCACTCCAAGGTAGAGGGCTGCGGGCAATCTGGGAAGATTTACTTGAAACGATGGAGACTGTAGAAAGTCTGATAAGATTTGCTTACCACTGAGATCATAGAGACGAAATTCGACGTTATCCTTCTCGAAGTCAATTCGCCCTGTGAATTCAAGGTTTATCGTAGCTGAAGTTGGATTGGGATATATGAAGGTGGCCAAACTTTCTCCTTCCATGGTTGGAGTATGTTTCTTCGCCATTTTTGGTACAAGACAATGGGTAAACACGACGAAATCCGGATCAAGTATGTAAGACCCGAATGCAGAAGTGTCTGTGGCATATGGGGTAATAGCAGCCAAAAGGGCGGAATCTACAGCAAATTCATGGCCATCTATCAAGCCGTCATACAGGTTTTGTTCTGTACTGGAAATCTGAAATGAGAGACTCTCCAATGAATGTACAAGTATAGCTTGCTCCAGAGAATCATGATCACAATCTTCGACATTGGCTAGGATGGAATAAGTCCACTCAGGTTTATTCAAGCTATTGAATAAGCCTGCTTTTGAGAATTCCAGTTCGAATTGGTACCTGTAATTGTCCGGTGTTTTCACACTATCTGTTAGGTGCATCAAAGTTGATACATAGTTCTCAAGGCTTGATTCGAAAGTACTTTGATTTCCTTCAAGGCTCAATTGATCTTCAATTAGGAGCGTTTCAATCAGCATACGGTAGTCATTGAGTGTGTGCCATCTCATAGTCTCGACAAGTGCAATAAGACTGTCATCTGTCGATTCGGAGAAGTTGATTTCAGCATGCAGGAGCTCGTAATACATATCTGCGGACAAGAGATTATCACCGTTCAAAGTGTCCATCCATGTGGTACTGGATATGGTCATCTCAATAGCTTCATCAAGAGGGGTTTCATTAAAATATGTGGCTGTAGAAATGAGTGGAAAGAAAGCAGCTGAAGTGGATTTGGTATTGCTATTGGCTGATTTCCCTTGTTCCCATCCCGGCGGGAAGCGATCCATTTCACGACAAAACGCGACATTTGCCACTTCACCAAAATAAAAGCCTACAGGACATATCAATGGATCGATAGTTCCACTTACAGCAGATACGTCGAATTGTTGTGGCGCTGGATGCCCGGGAATATTGCTACCGGGGTCGGCTGTCCATATGTTGAGATCAGCATTGATATGAGGAGGGCAATGATATATTGAAGGATGAGCCAGTTTTCCGGAAATATTGTATTCATAGGCCTCATAGAGCTCATTATAACCTCGGTCTAAGTTGATTTCAGAAGCGAAATCGAGAAAAATGTTGTGGAAATTGTTTTGGAATTTGTTGTATCCGGCACCGTGAATGGTTGACATGTTGATACGTGCCTTAAGAGAAGCCTGACACGCAATGTACAGATCGGTAAACTCACTACACTTGATATTCACTTGGCCTGAACTTTTGATTATTCCGTAAACGCTTTGTCCAGAAGGCCCCGAGTAAAATTTGGAATTGTAAACATCCAATGTGGTAAGTGAATAGTCACTGCAAAATGAGTTCTGAAATGTGCTATGCCGCACCTTTCCTACCAGAGTTCCTTCAAAGCCATTCAATTGCGATTGTGTAAACTGGCAATTGTCAATATCGTAGTATCTTCCTGTTGTTCTCACATTGGAGGACACAAATGACGAATGCTTCGCGATAAGCATTCCCGTATTTAGATAGTGAAGATTGGCTCTAACGTTAACCCCTTCCAAGTGGCTATTTACAAAGGAGAGTTTGTTAAATCCAAAAAATCCTCTAGGCTTCGGACCTGATCCAATATGCTCCGCGTGGACTTCGTCCACAATGGCATCTAAGAAACACACGATCCTCGCTTCGCTTTCCATCTGAATTTTCCCATTTGCCAGTTTGATTTCTTTAAAGAATTCAGAACTCAGGTCAGGGTAATCTGGAATGGAGACGCCTTCTGTGTATTCCCAAAAGTCTACGTCTTCTTCCATGTAGAGAATAAGGTCATCTTTGCCACTGCCTTCGAGCCGCACACTTGCATTGCTACCCGCCGAGAAGCGCTGGCCCCAGTAACCTTCTTCGAGCAGCCGCACATAGCCGCCGTTGCTGCCCTGCCAGAAGAATTGGAAGGTGGCATTGTCGCCTATATGGGTATGACCGCCGAGGGCCAGTTGGGCATCGTTGCCGTTGAGCTCGAGGTTGACGCCGTCTTCATAGATGAGCAGACCGCCTTCTTTTACAACGATCTCACCGCCGTCGTAAACTTTTACCTGACCGCCGTTGAGGCGGAGCTCGGCACCTGCTTCGATGATGAGCTTGCTGCCTTCGCGCACTTCAATGAGGCCGTCGTTGAGTTCGATCCAAGAATCACTGCGAACAGTTAAAACGCCTGTCTTATTTGAGTTCTCTCCGACTTTAAGCGTTCCATCGGCTCCGATATTCAGGCGGCCAAAACCAAACCCGCAATCTTTTGTGAGCTCTACAGTAAAATGATCTGCTTCATTTTGAGGGTTTGTAGCCTCGGCGCTGTTGCCGAGTACACCTGTACAGTTTACGCACAAGGTGCCATCTTGATTGACACCTACATTGATCAGGCGCGTTATGCGGTTGGAAGTCTCCGCATACCCATCCGCTTCACCTGCACGGCCATGGTTGAAGGTAAAACCTTCAATGGTTCCTATCGTGTTGGTGGTAAATGCAGGGGGAACGATGATTGAAAATGGAAAAACATTGCTGGGTGTTATGTCCAGATGACTTTCATTGGTTGGTGCAAAAGAACCTGAAGGATATTTTGTCGGGTCGAGGACGTACGCTTTATCAAAAGTGGTCTGTCCGTTATTTACGATCGCAATTGGATCAATTTGCACATTGGGGCTGACTGCACCCGTTCCCCCAATAAAGTCGCCCATATCCAATGCACTTACTGTCGGAATGAAAGTAAACTTTGATTGATGTAACTCGAGACACGGTTCGAATTCTCCATTAATTACATTATTAATAAAACCCATCAGCTCAGCGCTATTACTACTCGCACCAACAAAGGTTTCTATGCCATAAGTACCACCTTGCACTCCGTCGTAAAAATTTACACCTTGTGCATCTGCACTGCGACTACTCCAATAAGGAAACGGGACATTGACTCCTAAAATCGATACTGTCGTTACCATCCGTATTCTCCGTTTGTAAATTTCTAAAGGACCGGAAACGTTTCCCGGCATGGCGTTGATATCAAGTACCACCTTGACATATAAGCCCAATTTGAGCAAGGCAAATGCTCCTGCAAACCACCCCACTACATTCGGTACATCAGTAAAACACCCGAGTGCGTTGAACGTACTTGTATTAACATCGAGAATGGGACTCATACCGCCGAACTGCCCCACTCCTGTACCGCCTCCTTTAGCCACAGCTATATTCTCTAAGGTTTGGGAGGGCATTCCTTGCGCTTGCAAATGATCCTGGAAATTTTTGTAAGTCGGGCCGTGGTCTGTGATCAACCAATTTGATCCTTCACCGCTGTAGAGCAACATCTGCCTGGCGGCAGGGCTGAACAAAACTTGATAAGCCTCTTCAACAGCGGGAACATCTGAGCTTACTGCAAAATCTCCGTAATGAAAATTCCGCATATCAATTAATGCAGAAATAATTCCTCTCGGTACATTCGCTCCGCGGTGTGGGGCATCCAAACTCACATAGTAGCTAACCTCATGGTCATCATCATCATCTTCCATATAAGTTAGCGCCAGCCGTGCTACCACTCCGCCCATGCTGTAGCCCACCACTATGTTTGATGCGCTGCTGTTATTCGCTGCTTTTTCTTCATTTACCCATTTGATTACTTCCTGAACAGTTTTGGCATTTTCCATTAGGTTGCCTGCGCCCTGGTCAAAATCCACATACACCACGTCGTAGCCGTTATTCTCCAACTCACTGAGAAGGGGAAAGCCCGTGGGCCATTCTTGATTTTCATAAAAAATGAGATCACTGTAAAAGCTATTGAGATAAGTATGATTCCCCCATTGCTCCGGATTAAATCCTTCCACATAAATGAATGGCTTGCGCAGCTCGTTATTGCCACAACCATAAGCAATACTCAGGGTGGCTCCGTAGTTGTCAAGGGTAGGGTGCGAAATATACTTTTCGCGGTCAGGTATTGCACTGTATCTTGACTGGCCACCTCCGCTGCTTGTTTGGCCCTCGGTGCTATCTACCAGTGTAAATAAGGCCGTGGCGCGGTACACGCTGCTGTCGGTATAGGTAATCTTGAGCTTCAGGTATTTTTTACCGTAAGTGGCCCAG
>SLDS01000045.1 GCA_007125175.1 Flavobacteriales bacterium | reverse complement strand
TCCTTGTCTTTGATAATCAGCTTTCCGTGAAACACATATCGACCCTCGGCTGCCCCGAGCTCGATCATATCAGATAGCATCCGGATGCGCGGATACTTTTCGCGGTGAAAAAACTCCTCCTCCATCAGGTGGCGATCGCGCTTGCCAATGCCCGACTTGAGGGTGGAGACATCTACACTTACGTCAAAATGGGCTTCTTCGGGCCTTTTGGGATCAAAACGCAGTTCTCCTTCAAATCCCGATATGCTCCCCCTCACGGTATTGAAGCGCATATTGCTCACTTCAAAGCGCACTTCAGATTCCTCCAATATCCTTGCCGACTGCGCCTTGAGCTCTGTCAGAGGCACTGACAGGCCGCATAAAAGGCATATGAAGCTCAGCGGGCGCAGCGCTGCGGCAAGCTTCAGCTTTGCCTGAAAAAGCTTCCTGAACCTGGCACCTGCGTGGATAAATCTATTGACGCTCTTCTGGATCTGGATTTTCATATGGGGAATCTTCTTGGCTCCTTCTGTGTGCAAAGTAAGTGCCAATTAGAGACACCTATGCCAAAAAATTGTTTGGGCAAGCTGCCCGACGGCTGATGAAGGACCGAGGCGAAGGAGATGAGCTGATAATTCTAAGCGAAACGCCGCGAAAGAATAGGCCTCTACCCTGCCCTGCTTCACGGTCACTAAATCGGGAAAATTCTGGAATCTCCGCTGATGCGGCCAGGGCTTCGTGCCCTGGCGCGCAACGGATTATGCGGTCTATGCGGAGAAGGAGGGATTCGAACCCCCGGTACCTCTCGGTACGCCGGTTTTCAAGACCGGTGCAATCGACCACTCTGCCACTTCTCCGGCGCAAAAGTACAGCTTTTCGCCAATTGACAAACGGCTTGAAAAGAAATTAGTCCTTCTTTCGGGTAAAAGCATTGTTTTTTGTACCTTTAAACGACGAAGAAAGCTCCAATGGCATGATTTTTACCAAGCGATACCCCTACACTCTGCTCCTCAGTTTCTGCTTGTTGTGTTCCGGCTTGATGGCCTCCCCATACGCCGTGTTCAATCACAAAGTGTTCTACCTCCCTGGCGAAGGCCCCGTGGTGGAAACCTATCTCGACTTTCACGGCAAGTCGGTGATGATGCGGCTCAATAAGGAAGGCAATGTCACAGGTCGTGTGGAAACCACCATTCTCTTTAAGCAGGGCGATGCAATTGTGACTTACGACAAAAAAGTACTGGAGACGCCGCAGATGTCTCCGGAGTCTATTGTCGATTTTCTCGATGTACAGCGCTTTAGGGTAGATCCCGGCTTGTACATGGTAGAGGTAATACTGCTCGACTTAAATGATCCCGAGGGTATTCCGGTAGAATTTGAGGTGGACCTCGAAGTGAAGGATACACCCGAGGGGATATTCTTTTCGGATATCTCCCTGATCGCCGCATACAAGAAAACCACAGAAGTGAATGCCTATTCCAAGTCAGGCTACGATCTCCTCCCCATGGTGAGCGACGATCACGCCGGTAGTGGGCTCAAAGAATTGGTGCTCTACACCGAGCTCTACAATACCCTCGAGGGACTTGGCGAAGGAGAAATGTTCCTCTACACCAGTTACCTCTACGATGTAAATGCTGGAGAAAAGCTTGAGGAGACACAGAGATTTGAACGAAAGAAGGCTGCTGAGGTACTGCCCATTATTTCCAAAATCAACATCGCGGATATTAGGGCCGGTGATTACAAAATTGTGCTCGAGGCACGCGACCGCGAAAACAACCTTCTCAGCCAGCAGGAGCATCACTTCAAGCGCAATTTCAAGGATGTTCCCATCGACCTGAAAGAGATTACTGCCGAATATTTGAGCCGTTCCTGGGCCAGTGTGTACGACTCCAAGCCCGAGCTCTTCGACTTTATCCAATCCACCCGCCCCATCTCAACGCAGGCCGAACGCTTCGCACTCGAGACCACCTTTGAAGATTACTATGTCGCCGATCTGAAGCAAATGCAGCAATACTTCCTCGCTTTTTGGGAGAAGCGCCGCCCCGGCGATAGTGAGACAGCCTGGCTGGAGTATAAGGAGCATGTGGACTACGTGCAGGACATGTATGGCACCCGCAATAAAAGGGGCTATGAAACCGATAGGGGCCGAGTATACCTTCAATATGGCCCGCCGGATGATATCACCGACCGGGCCAATGAGCCTTCCTCCTACCCTTACGAGCTCTGGCGCTATTACAAAGCCGATCGTTGGAACAATGTGCGCTTTGTCTTCTTCGACCCGCAGCTTACAGGTCGCGATTACGAGCTCCTGCACTGCGAAGGCATACTCGGAGAGATACGCAACCCCCAGTGGCGCTTGCTACTCGAACAGCGCAATACTCCGATGAACAATGTGGACAGGCAAATGGGTAACCCCCACTTTGGAGGCCGTGTAGACGAGTTTTTCGACAATCCCAGGTAAAGCAACAGCCCCGCACCCACTCCTCATAAGACTGTCACGAGCACCAAACGCCTACCAGCCCCGCCCCATCTTGAAAATAGCTGTAGTTATCCTCAATTACAATGGACGGGCCCTGCTGGAGCGCTTTATGCCCAGTGTGGTAGCTCACAAGAGCAAGGATGTTGCGATCGTGGTGGCCGACAATGCTTCCAATGATGATTCTCTGGATTTTCTGCGCAAGCATTACCCGGATGTGCCCATCATAAGTCTGGAGCAAAACCTTGGCTACGCCGGAGGCTACAATGCAGCCTTGGAGCAGATCGATGCAGCCTATTATGTGCTGGCCAACAATGATCTCGAAATGCCGCCCGGATGTCTTGAGCCACTGCTGCAGTCCATGGAAGCGCATAGCGATGTGGCTGCCATATCGCCAAAGGTGCTGTCGTATCGGGAGCGCAATCACTTCGAATACGCCGGTGCAGCTGGTGGATTCATTGACGCCTATGGCATGCCCTTTTGCCGGGGGCGCATCTTCAACCACTGCGAAGAGGATCGGGGTCAATATCAGGAAGTCTGCGAGTGCTTTTGGGCAACAGGGGCTTTTGTGATGCTCAGGGCCGATGCCTTTCGTGCAGTGGGTGGATTTGACGAGGAGCTCTTCGCCCACATGGAGGAGATAGACCTCTGCTGGCGGCTCAAAAACAGGGGCTACCGCATACTCTGCAATCCCAATAGCAGCGTTTACCACCTCGGTGGAGGCACCCTCAGTCAGGTACATGCGCGCAAGACCTATCTCAATTTTCGCAATAGCCTGATTGTTTCCATCAAAAATGACCCCCGCAAGGCCTTTGCAATGCGCTTGCTGATCCGCATGCTACTCGATGGCTTGGGGGCGATTCATCTGCTTTTCTCAAGGGGCCCCTTCCACTTTGTGGCGGTGCTTCGGGCTCACTTCTATCTATATCGCCACTTTGGTTCTATTTGGCGCAAGCGAAAAGCGGAACAAAGGCTCAGCGATGCACATCCACCCTATGGTCTTTACACCAGAAGCATTGCGCTCAGTCATTTTTTCCGGAAACGGGAACGATTTGATCAAT
>SLDS01000197.1 GCA_007125175.1 Flavobacteriales bacterium | reverse complement strand
TTGGTTCTTCTTTTTGGTTGTTGCTGTGTGCTGCAGTGTATGCCTCCGCCATCCCAGTTTTGCATGAGCACATCGATAAACACGATCTCCCTTCCGGGAAATTGCTGCTCAAAGATGGCCCGCACGCGCTCCTCCTTTTCGGGCGATGAGCCCATGGCAGTATAAGTAGGGAGCAGTACCAGCCCATTGGTGACGAGGTAATTCATGTAGCTCGCCGCGGGTACCCTGAGCAAGGTATCGCCCACCTGCGGAGCTTCGGAAGGCAGGAATTCGTCAGGGCTTAGGTCTAGGCTAAATGCATCCTCATCCAATTGCTTCCTTGCTACAATGGTCTCAGTAATGAGATCGGGCAGGGGCACCTTGATGATGGTGAATGGATTGCCATCCTGGTCACTGGCATTTTTGAGAATTTGGTAGTTCTCGTTCATGCGGTCATAATTCATACGGCTGAGGGGATTGAGGTCCTTCTCATCCTCATCCACCCATGCCAGCATGATGGTATTGGGATTGGTAAAGCGCACGAACTCGTCGGTATGGCCTCCCGTACCACCGCCTACATAATCGCCGGCAATGCGCCTCCAGAAGTAGTGTGGGTCGTCGGCGAGGCCTTGCTTCATCCAGATGATGTGGCTCACGCCCAGCACGCGCTTAAACTCCGATTCGACCTCCTCCCTGCTCAGGCCCGGGTTGCGCTGGAATACAGTTGCTTCGCATAGAATCAAGGTGCCCTTGCCATTGACCTCGATGGCTCCACCCTCATGCACCACATGCGTCTTGAGGATGGTGGCTTGCTCGGCCACCGCCATGAGGCTGTCTACATTGCCCGTAAGCCGCATGCGTGCACTGCTGCGGTGCAGCGCGGCCTGCACGCTGTCAGCATTTCCATCATATTTCAGTCCTAAAAAGGCCGGATATCCATATCCATCCCAGCCAAAATCGGCCACACCAAGGTCGCCACGGTCATTTATCAAAAAGGCAGCGCCGTGGTCTCGTATCCAGTAGCGCTCACCGGGCATGGTATACATGCGGATGCCGGCAGTGTCAACACCAAGGTGCATGAGGGTGGCAGTGGCGGCCTGGCGCAGGCTATCGCTGTGAAAAGCGATTTTGACCGTGACGTGGGGCTGCATTGACTTTATCATTTCCGCTACAGCGGGGTAAAAGCGGTAGGCACTGTCGCTCTCCCACCCCAACCAAACGGCTTCCTGGGCCTCCCACTCAGCCGGCATGTAGAATGGGGGATCCGGGAGGCTGCTTTCATTGTGGGTGCAGGCGTACAAGAGGAGCACGCAAGAGGCAATGACCAGTTTTTTCGTAAACATACAGACGCTGTTGTGCAAAGATTAATTCAATCACAAGATAGGCAAATACGTATCTGACATGGGCTACTTCTCATCCGAAAATAGTGCAACGGCTTCCCAAGCCGTCCATTTATCTTCCTGACAGCACATCCTTAAGCGGTATTCATCTGCATGGGAATTGTGCAACGTCAAGCCCCGGATACCCTTCGTGATGGGTCAAAGTGCACTCAAATGACCTGGCAGCGAATAAGCCACTTTGTGTTAATAACTGATTTTATGTAAATTACAACATGCTTAATGGTATCTTTGGGTACTGGTAGCCTGTGGTGATTCCACCACTCCCCTCCTTTCGGGAAATAAGCATAAAATACCATCGACTCTGCTATGAAAACTTCTATCCTACTGCCTCTGGGCGGGCTACTCCTGCTGTTATGCCCTGGTCTTTACGGCCAAATCAGTACCAACGATATGGATAGTGATATCCAGACAAAAATTCGCTTTAACCCCGGCAACACGGTGCAGCACTACCTGGCCACCGACGAAATTCAAATCTTTGAGCAGGCGGGCGCAAGTGATGTGTCAGGTCAATCCACAGCAAGCGAGACAAATGCAATTTCAAGCAGCTACAGTGGCATGCGTGCCGCTGGCGTATCAGGCTACATCACTGCCATAGGCCTGAGAGGTGGCTACACCTCAGGCATCTCCTTTAAGCACTTTGTGAGAAACAATGCCGCCCTGGAGCTTGTACTCGGCACCCGTTGGGAAGGATTTTCACTCACCGCCCTCTATGAGTGGCATTCACCGAATGCCCTTGGGGTAAGTCAGCTCTCATGGGTGTATGGCATTGGCGGTAGGATAGGCAATTACCGCGGAGACCGATTTTACGGAAGTGGACGCAGCAATTGCAACAATCCGAATGATAAAAATTGCGGCAACTACTGGGGCAACCGCAGCCTCACCGCTGTGGGCCTTGTTGGCATCGGCGGACTTGAATTCAAATTTGACGAAATTCCAGTCACCATCAGCCTCGACCTCATTCCTGTGCTATACCTGAACCATTGGGGCGGTACATTCTTTGACGGAAGTGTGTCGGTGCGGTATGTGATTAAATAATCCATTTGCAGCCCGAGGCAAATCGATCGTTCACAAGGGGGAAGTTTTGACGGAAGTTGAAAAAAACCAGAATCCACGGGCTTGCTAGGCGGTAGGTTTTGTTTGCGCGAGCACATCTTCAATGATGCTTCCCAGTCGTTCGAGTTTCAGCAGGTAATTGGTCACTCCCCAGACTTGGTTGTCCATATGGTTTTCGAACTCCAAGTCTTGAAAGAGTTTGTGGTTCCTCGGTTCGAATTTCGAAGGGCCATTGCCCTTTCCCAAACCGTATTGGTCAATATCTTTCATCGACCCGTTTTTGGTGAGATAGGGTACCGTCAGGTTTTGGCTCATTTCGTCCATGGTTTCATACGCTTCTACTTTTTCTTCCATGGCACTGCCCCATTCAAAAATCAGCATGCGCAGTGAATCTGATGAAATCAGGTTCAGTTTGCCGGCTGAGATCAGCTCAGAGATTACCGATTGACTTGGGCTATAATCCATGTGATCTATTGTGAGATAGATAAGGCTGTCGGTATTGTGCTCCAAAACGATTTCTTCAGGCTCGCCGATTAAGCGCATGACTTCGCCGATTGCACCGAGGATGGTTTGATGGTAGGCTATCGTGGTATCGAG
This sequence comes from Flavobacteriales bacterium, assembly GCA_007125175.1. GTDB lineage: Bacteria > Bacteroidota > Bacteroidia > Flavobacteriales_D > Cryomorphaceae > T3Sed10-241. The sequence continues at coordinate 537 of SLDS01000197.1, read as the reverse complement.
CTTGTCCTTGTTCTTTTGAAATTCCTGGTGCAGGTCGCTGATGATGGCTGCTTCTTTCTTTTTGTTGATACGGCTTTCATTCCAGGTGTTGAGCTGCAAAGCGATAAGAATCCCGATGACCACAAGCAGGATTTCACCTATGGCATAAGTCATGTACCGTGTGAAACGGCCTTGGGTGAGTAGGTTTTGGCGGATGTGGCGGAAGAAACGGATCATAATTTGTCCAGTTTATTCCCGCGCTCACCCCCGTCCCCTAAAGGGGAGTCAGCGCGCAGGATTTCGTTTATAATTTCAATCGTTTTATCAAGATTGACTAAGATTTCTTCATTGGTAAATCTGTATTCGGTGATTCCCAGGCTAGCTATATATTCTGTTCTTTCTGCATCATTGGCCCTTTGTTCGGCACTGAGGTGATATCCACCATCGGCTTCGATTGAAATGCGACGTTTGTGGCAATAGAAATCAAGGATAAAATTTCCGAGTGGGTGCTGTCTTCTGAATTTAAATCCAAAAGGTTTTGATTTTAGATATTACCAA
>SLDS01000254.1 GCA_007125175.1 Flavobacteriales bacterium | reverse complement strand
TCTGCGAGCAAATTGAGGTGGGTGGGTCGCTCTATTGAGTAGAGTTCCCCCTCATTGATACTGCTGATGTGGGCCTCAGGTGGGGTATTGTTGAGTGATACCAGAATCTCTCGTTCTGAGACGCCTCCGGCAGTATCGCTCAGGCTTACATGTACAGAGCAGGTCTCCACAGCGCTTCCCGCACTCGTGAAGGTGTGCACAGGATTCGGCTCTGTCGACTGGCTGCCGTCGCAGAAAGTCCACAAGAAACTAATTGGATCCCCATCGGGATCGAAACTGCCTTCACTGCTGAATTCTATTTTGAGCGGGCTACTGCCATACACCACCTCGGGACTCACATTCAGGATGGGGCGGCGATTTCCGCCAAAGCATATTTTCTTAGTAAAGGAAGGAAACAAGGAACTGTAATACAGACAGCCATTGTAAGGATTGTGGCTCAATGTGATCGGTCTTCCAGCATCTTCATGCCAGAGCTCCACCGATTGCAGCTGGTCATTTTCATCAAATCTGGCTGCGCGAATCCATCCACTGAAATCTGCAAAAACAAACAGTCCTTCAAATTCTTCAGGTACCCACCCACCTGTGAGGAAGTCTCCTCCTGAAACACTTAGTCCTTGAAAATTTGAACCTTCTACAAGGCTGTTATCATCTTCGAATGCGGTGTAAGACTCATCACCGGCACTATTGAAGGAGGGATAGACGGCGTATGGGGTATTCGAGTTGGCCTCATTGGCATAAGCCAGTACAGGCCTTTCATGTACGAAGGTGATAATTTCTTCGGGAATCTCCGTTTCGGGCTGGCAAGGGTTGGAAAAGAAATAGTCGTGGAAAAGAGCTTCGGGCTGGACGGTATGCTGATAGCGAAAGAAGGGAAGTTCACAGCCATCCTGAGGGTATAGCGGGTTTGGTGCATTGCTGTTCACCGTAGGGTTGTTGAAGTAAAAAGGGTGCACTATGGGGCCCTGAAACATGGGCCAGCCAAAGTTGCGTCCTGCTTCGCGAATTACGTTGATTTCTTCCCACACCCAGTCCCCAACATCGGCCACATATAGCACACCGGGAAAGCCATCTTCAAGCCCTCCATATCCGCTGCCCTTGCGCAGGCTCATTCGATATGGATTTCTAAAGCCGAGGGCATAGGTCTTCGATCGGGCTGAGTTGGGATCAGACGGATCGTAAAAGGGATTGTTGGGCAGGCCCTCACCGGTCTCAGGGTGGATGCGCAGTACCTTGCCATTGAGGCCATCGAGATATTGGCTGCGGTAGGCGCCGAGCATCTCATCAGGCCTTAAGGTGCCGTCGGCAAGTGCCATGCTGTCCAGCCCAAAGGGAGGAACCGGTCCTGTGCCATTATAGCCGGTACTTACCGATGAGCCCACCCAAGTATTGCCATCGCCGGTGGAGGCCAGTAGGGATCCATCTTCGCCAAATACGAGGCTACCCACCCCATGCGAATAGGTTGGAATGGGAAGTCCATCGCTCTTACCCTCTCCCAGCAATACCTTGCGGCTTTCCGGGATGGCAAATTGAAAGTCGACCGTATTGAGTTGGTATCGTGTAATGCGTCCGGTCACTGGTACATCCTCTTCCATAAAGCCGGGATCGTAGGATTCGGTTCCGAAGTGCATCAGGTGGTGTCGATCTACCGCATAGAAGAGATAGATGTATCCATTTTCCAAAAAATTGGGATGGAGGGCTGCCCCTATCATGGCATGATCGCCCCACATGGCGACTTCCTCACTGATGTCGATCACAGGCTCGGGATGCCGCTGTTCATCTTCGAGAAGCCACACTTTGCCATTGAGCTCCCATATGAAGATTCGGCTGCTATCAGCAAAAAGGGTTCCTCCCGGAAAGAGCAGGCCATGCTCCAGATCCTCTTCCACGAAACCTGCAGGATAATTTTGCCCCATGTGGAGCTTGGGAATGAAAAGGAGGCCCAGTACCAAGCCATAGCATAGCGCCCTAGCAATTGTCTTCACGCGAATTCAAATGAATTTTTACAAAGATAAGACAAAGCTAAAGGAGCTGCTCCAAGTCGGCAGACCGATTTTACATTAATAAGCAGGCCGTGCTGAGGGTGGGGAAGGCGAATGGCTCAGAGTTTGATCAATATACCCCCGCCGATTCAAGCTTATCGGTTGTCAATCTCCTCCACACCCGGAAAATCACCTTTGTTGAAAACGAAGGTTGAGGCGGGATAGTCCTTGTCTGTCTTGAAGGATTTCACCATGTAGGTGTAATCGTCGCCCTGCTTGCCTTTTATTTCCATCTTGCTCACCTCCATTTTAGCTGAGTTGATAAAGATGTTGACCGTGTGATAGGTCTTGTCTTCAGGCGATTTTGGGTTGAGCTTGATCAGGTGATGCTTTTGCCCATTAAGGTCTACCTCACCATTGTAGTAATGCTTGAATCCGGTTTCCCAGATGGTGTAAATCTCTGTGGGATTGATGGCCTCCTCGCCGCTGTTCGCGTGATCGATGTACACCTCATTCATGTCTTCATTGTAGGTCCAACGGGTGTCTCCGTCAGAATAGACTGTATTGTCACCGATGCGTATCTGAAACTTTTTCCCTTGCATTTTGAGTACACCCTCCTGACTTTGCCGCAGGTCGGCCATTTTATCTTCTAATACGAATTCGAAGTCGCTCGTGATCGAGTGGTACTTTCTGGTTTTCGTACTTAGCTCGTCGAGAATAGCTTTGGCTTTTTCGTCCTGCGCTTGTAGGCTTACAGCGCCGATCAGGGTAAGGCAGAGTGCTACTGCCAGAGAAATGGGCTTCATAGAATTAGCTTTCAACATTTTCACTTTCCGCCCGCAATAACTGTTCCAAAGCGTACTCGTCCGGTATCAAGACCTGCCTGGCCTTGCTCCCCTCGAAGGGGCCTACCACCCCGGCAGCCTCCAGTTGATCCACAATGCGGCCCGCACGGTTGTAGCCCAGCTTGAGCTTGCGCTGAATGAGGGAGGTTGATCCCTGCTGGTGCACCACGATTACCCTTGCAGCATCTTCAAACATGGGATCCCTGTCTGCAATATCAAAGTCTCCGGGGCCATCAGAATCCTCTCCAACAAATTCGGGCAAGAGGTGGGCAGAGCTATATCCGCGCTGGGCGCCGATGAATTCAGTGATCTCATCCACCTCGGGTGTATCCACAAATCCACACTGCAGGCGAATGAGGTCATTGCCCGTGGAGAGCAGCATGTCACCCCTTCCGATCAGTTGATCGGCTCCACCGGCATCGAGTATGGTGCGCGAATCGATTTTGGAGGATACCCGGAAGGCGATGCGCGCCGGGAAGTTGGCTTTGATCACCCCGGTAATGATGTTGACCGAAGGCCGCTGCGTGGCAATGATGAGGTGAATACCAATGGCCCTCGCAAGCTGGGCCAGGCGGGCAATGGGTGTCTCAACTTCCTTGCCTGCCGTCATGATGAGATCGGCAAATTCGTCCACCACCAGCACGATGTAAGGCAGGTATTTATGCCCCTTCTCGGGATTGAGGCGCCGCTTGATAAACTTGCTGTTGTACTCCTTGATATTGCGCACAGCGGCATCCTTTAGCAGCTCATAGCGATCGTCCATTTCGATGCAAAGCGAGTTCAGGGTCTTCACCACCTTACTGGTATCGGTGATGATCGCTTCCTCCTCGTCGGGTAGCTTGGCCAGGTAGTGCCGCTCGATTTTGTTGAACAATGTGAGCTCCACTTTTTTGGGGTCTACCAATATGAACTTGATCTGCGAAGGGTGCTTCTTATACAGCAGTGATACCAGTATCGCATTGAGGCCTACCGACTTTCCCTGACCGGTGGCCCCCGCCATCAGCAGGTGGGGCATTTTGGCCAGATCGGTCACGAAGGTCTCGTTAGAGATTGTTTTGCCAATGACCACAGGCAGCTCGTGGCCGCTTTCCTGAAATTTCTCTGAGGCGATGAGCGAGCGCATGGACACAATGTCAGGCTTGCTATTGGGTACTTCTATCCCTATGGTTCCCTTTCCGGGAATGGGGGCGATGATGCGTATGCCGAGGGCCGCGAGGCTCAGGGCGATGTCGTCCTCCAGATTTTTGATTTTGCTGATGCGAACACCCGGCTCCGGTACGATTTCGTAGAGGGTAACCGTTGGACCAATGGTCGCTTTGATTTTTTCGATACCGATCTTGTAGTGCGAGAGCGTGGTGACAATCTTGTCTTTATTGGCTTCCAGCTCTTCTTTGCTCACGCTGATCTTGCCTCCACCATAGTCATTGAGCAGCTCTATCTTGGGCATCTTGAAGTCGCCCAGATCGAGGGTGGGGTCGTATTCTCCAAAGTCGCTCAGGCGTTTATCCAGTTCGTCTTCACTCAGCTCTTTTTCCTCTTTTGGTACTTCCACTGAAAAGCTTTCTTCGGCATCAGCCTTTGCATCAGTCCTTGTATCGCTTACTTCTGCATCGAGCTCTATGGATGCTCCCTCAGCTTGTGCACTGGATGACTTGTCCTCGCCAAGCTCTTCGCCCTCATTTACTTCAATTTCCAACGAGGGGCCTTTCTTGGGGCCTTCCTCCGCCTTTGATGGATCTGCCTCATCATCATCAAATGCCAAATCGGCCGCCGAAGTGGTAAATTGATCCTCTTCTCCGATCGTGTCTATGAATGTTTTCTCGGCCGTGTCAGGGTCACCGTCTTCGGACACATCTTCACCACTGCTGCCGACTCCCGCAGTAGCTGCTTGCAATTTTTGGCCAATTTGTAGGCCCCTGCGCCGGAAGGCCCTCACAAGAGGAAGTAGCCAGGAAAAGCTCGGGTTGAAGACGATGATTGAGTAGGCTGCTGCCGCAAAAATGAGTAGAAGGCCGGTGCCGACGCTTCCCACGATTCCCACCAGGCTGTACTGCAAATGATAACCATAGGCGCCACCCATAAACTGCCAATCAGAGCTGCTGAAGAAAAATGCCAAGAGGGGTGAAAAAACCAGCATAGCGACGAGCATGGCTGAGCTGCGCTTCCAAAATGGAAAAATGTCCTTTGCCAGCAGGACGCGGTAGCCCAGTGCGAAAAAGATCGGCAAAAAGAGAAAGCTCATGATGCCAAACCATTCGTGGATAAAGATGTGGCTGATCATGGCACCTAGAGGGCCCAACCAGTTTTCCGCCTCGTAATTCCCCTCCCGCAGTACGATGTACCAGTTGTCAGAAAGCATGGACTGATCCACCTTCCAGGTGAAGAGAAAGCTGGTGAAAGCAATGAGACAATAGAGGCATATGAACATGATGCCTAAGCCGGCAATCCGGCGAAATCGCCGGTCTTTCCAAAATCGGGTGGATGGCTTAGCATCCTTTGCTACAGACTTTTTGCCCTTCGCTTTCTCGCGTTTTTTCCTACTTGTTACGGCCATATGATTTCTCCCTGGGAGTACATCCTTCAAAGATAATCTCCTTTCAAACCCTAACGGAATTTCCCCAGTCCCTATTTCAACAGCCTTGTGTTGATTGATTCAGCTTGACTTTTTCACTTGTAAGTCAGGTCGGTGCAATACCTGTCTCTGCTGGCGAATGGACTCCTCGTGTAGGGCTTTCAGAAATTGAGCAATGAAGTCATCGCCGAGCCCTGCGCTGCGGCCCTTGCTGTAGTATTGATTTACAATGTAGTTCCAACGTTTCGCTTGAAAAAGGGGCATATTGATGGCACGCTTGATGCTCCCAATGCTCTCTGCCTGTTTCATTCGTTCTTGCAGGGCGTCTATGATCTCGAGATCGAGCCTGTCGATGTCGCGGCGCAAGCTCTCCAGGAGGGCTTTGTTGCTCGAATCAATGCTGGTCTTGTCGCGAAATATAAGCTTGTTTTTTAGATTTTTGAACTGCTTTATATCTAGCTGTTGTTGAGCATCGCTAAGTGCAGTGTCCGGCTGTGGGTGCACCTCGAGATGTATGCCGTCGTAGCCAAGATCCAGGGCTTGCTGGGCGATATCGCCCAGTTCTTCCCTGCTTCCGCAGATGTGGCTGGCGTCGCATATCAGCGCTAGCTCAGGGTGCTGGCTTTTGAGCTCCAGCGGCAAAGACCACAGCGGAGGGTTGCGGTATATGCTCTTCCCGTAAACGCTGAAACCCCGGTGTATGGCTGAGATGTGCTGTACTCCGCTACGCGCTATGCGTTCGAGCGCTCCCAGCCAAAGCTTCAGGTCGGGGTTGATGGGGTTCTTCACCATCACAGCGATCTCACTGCCCTGAAGTGCATCGGCGATGGCCTGCACTGCAAAGGGGCTTGCGACCGTGCGTGCTCCTAGCCACACGGCATCCAATCCAGCCCTGAGCACGGTCTCCACATGGGCTGCCGAGGCTACCTCGGTGCATATCCGCATCCCATAGGCCTCCCTGGCTTCCAGCAGCCATGCGATCCCTTTTTCGCCCACGCCTTCAAAATTTCCCGGCTGGGTGCGGGGCTTCCATAAGCCCGCGCGAAAGAGGTCGATGCCCACATTGCTCAGTCCGCTTGCTGCACGCATGACTTGGTCGCGCGTCTCAGCACTACAAGGTCCTGCTATCCAATAGCTGCGCCTTCCCTGTTGGGTAAAAAAGGGTCGGTACGCAGTCATCTGTCCATTCTGGGCTTCCATCCTTTTCTGTTTCATCACTTCACGAAACAATCGGCTGGGTAGCTCTGTTCAGGTCGCGGGTATAGTTCTACCTTTGCGTCTCTTCTTTTTTTGGCGAAAGCCACAGCTCAAAAGCCATAGAAGGGCAGAAAAATAATAATCATAGAACTCGGAAAAACAAATATTAACATGAGTGAATCTAAAGTGAATGTTGAGGAGGTTGCGGTCTTTGGAGCAGGCTGCTTTTGGTGTGTGGAGGCCGTGTATGCAGCGATTGATGGCGTGCGCTCAGTGACCTCCGGATACAGCGGTGGCCACATCAAGAACCCGGCTTATCGCGAAGTGTGCTCGGGCCGAACAGGGCATGCCGAGGTGGTGCGCATCGTTTTTGATCCGAATCAGGTGACTTATGAGCAGCTTCTCGAGGTCTTTTTTCAAACGCATGACCCAACCACCCTCAACAGACAAGGAGCTGATGTGGGCACGCAGTACAGAAGCGTGATATTCTACAGCGATGAGTCGCAAAAGGCCAAGGCCGAGGCTGCTCTGCAAGCGGCCAGTGAGAGTGATTTGTGGTCATCGCCCATTGTGACCAGCATTGAGCCCCTGCAGGATTTTTATCCGGCCGAGGTCGAACACCACAATTACTTCGAGCTGCATCCCGATCAGCCCTATTGTGCTGCCGTAATTCGGCCCAAAATGGATAAATTTCGCTCCCGTTTCTCAGATTTGTTGAAAGCCTAGGCATCGAGATGCCCCGTAATCCGTTGAAAAGTAGCCATCATTCTATTAGATCCGCTTCCCTGAAAGGACTGTTCGGACTCCTTCTTGTCCTGTGCACCCATCTGCTTGAGGGGCAGGAGCGCTTTGAGTCCTTTTTGAGTCCTGCCGAAGAGCTGAATGAGAGGCGGGTACGCTCCGTAGCCATAGGAGCAGGGGTGGTATTTACGACTTCAATGATTGGTCTCAACGAGCTGTGGTATGCCAATCAGCCGCGCAGCTCTTTCCACTTTTTCAATGACAATGCCGACTGGCTGCAGATGGACAAGGCGGGACACACCTACAGTGGCTACCAATTGGCGCGGCTCGGGGCTCAAAGCCTGCGCTGGGCCGGTGTGGATCAAAGGCCTGCAATGTGGTGGGGATCGGCTTACAGTCTCTTGTTTCTCATGGGTATAGAGGTGCTCGATGGATTTTCGGAGGCCTGGGGCTTCAGTCCCGGCGACGCTGCTGCAAATGTGGTGGGAGTGGGCTTCTTCGTGGCACAAGAGTCGCTCTTGCAGGAGCAAAGGGTGGCCCTGAAGTTTGGTTTTATGCGAAGCGGATTTACGCAATACCGCCCCGAAACACTGGGGTCCAACCGCTTGGAAGAGGTTTTTAAGGATTACAACTCACAGCGTTATTGGTTGTCCATCAATCCTTCCTCCTTTGGGCTCAAGCCCCTCAATATCGCCCCTTGGCTCAATATTGCTGTGGGATACAGTGCGCACGGCATGCTGGGCGGAACTGAAAACCCCACAGTAAATGCACATGGAGAGCGCATTCCCGAATTCGACAGGTACCGTCAGGGCTTCTTGAGCCTCGATGTGGATTTCACCCGAATACCCACCGACAAGGCTTGGCTGAAAACCCTGTTTTTCATGCTGAATATGATCAAAATGCCGGCGCCGGCACTGGAGCTGAGTCGGGGCAGCTTTCGCTGGCATTGGCTCTTTGTGTGAGAGGCTTGAGGCAATTTAGTCAGTACAGCAGTGTGAGCCTGATAGGCAAATGATCGCTGTAGCCGCCCTGATACTGCCCGGCAAAATAGCTCCTGAAGGGCTTTTCGTCGCCGTACTTAGGGTCGATGAAGAGCATCTCCTCGCTGGCATAGGCCTGAGCGCTGCCCGGCTTTACCATCACAAGGCCTCCCTCATGCATGGATCGGCTTACGATGAATTGGTCGAGAAAACCCCATTCTCCTCGGTAATTGTACGTGCCGCGTTGATCCAGGGCTGAGGCATCCATTAGGTTGACCAGCAGGCCGGTCTCTTCAGGTCCTTTGGCGCCAAGGGCTTCGCGCAGTGATCGGTTGCTAGGGTAATCATTGAAGTCGCCCATGACGAGCACTGCTGCATTGGGGTCTTCGCTGATGATCTCATCCACCGCAGTGCGTAGTATTTCGGCTGCGGCCATGCGGTTGGGCTCACTCTTCTCCTGCCCACCGTAGCGGGAGGGCCAGTGATTTACGAATAGGTGAATGGCTAGATTGCCTTTGAGCATGCCCTGCACGTAGAGGATGTCGCGGGTAGGGCGCTTAGCACTTCCCAAATTCACAAAGAAGGTTTCCACATGCTCGGGAGTGAAGATCTTGGGGCGGTAGAGCAGGGCTACATCGATGCCTCTCACATCGAGACTTGGGAAGTGTATGATCTCGTACTTGCCCTTGCGCAGGGGCTCTCTTTGTACCAAATCACGGAGTACAGCTTCATTTTCTACCTCACAGAGACCGACGATAGCCGGCAATTCACCATCCTTGCCTCCCATGGCGATCACTTCGGCCAGGCGATCACATTTTTCGTAATAGCGGGCTGTATTCCAGGTATATTTGCCGGAAGGACTGAAGTCATCGTCTTGCTTTTCAGGATCAATGATGGTATCAAAGAGGTTTTCAACATTGTAGAATACCACATGTGCTTCACGTGGCTGGCGAATATCATTTGCCGAGGCATTTCTACTACTTTGTGAAAAGTTGAAGCTCAAAGCGGTCGCGCCAAAGAGGGCAATGATCCATGAGAAATGCAGTACAGTCTTGCGTTTGAGTTGCATGGGAGGGAAGTCTTATTTGAGCTGCGAAAGTACGGGAAATGCTTTATTTTGTAGCTCCATGGCTGTATCCATTGCAATAGGTGATCAGGTGCACTGCCTCAATGAGACCGGGGGTGGTGAGGTGATAGCCCTTTCGGGAAATATGGCCACTGTGCGCGATGCCGATGGTTTTGAGTGGGAATATGCCACCGATGAGCTTATCCTGGCTTCCGAGATGCAGACTGGAATGAAGACCTTGAGCAATCTTGAGCTCAGCCATTTGCCGAAAGGGGAGCAAGGTGGAAGAACGACAAAATCCAAATCGCCCCGAAGGAAAAAGCGCAAGGCCGAGGATGTGATGGAAATCGATCTGCACTTGCATGAGCTTACTGAATATGATGCCGGAATGGGTGACGGAGAAAAGCTTCGCCTGCAAATGCTTCATTTTGTCGAAGCACTGGAAAGGGCAAGGGAAGAAAAGAAAAGCTTCTTCATCGCCATTCACGGACGCGGCAAGGGAGTATTGCGCCATGAAATCAGGAGCTTACTGGATGGCAGAGAAGATTGCAGCTATGAGGATGCCGACCCGCGACGCTATGGTCTGGGAGCTACCAAGGTATTGCTGCATTAAGCCCTGTCGGGATGCACCTCGAGCTCGTTCCCGTCAAAATGCACTTCAAAGCGCCTCTTATTGCGCTCGGCAATGAGCTTGTAGGGAGCGCTTTGGCTGGGATTGTTGGTGGGAAACCAATTGCGATTCGGGGGCACGAGTATGAAGAGGCCTTCTTCGCTGCCTGCGGCGCAAAAGCGCTCAAAATCTCCACTGTAGCGCATGATGCCGGCCTTCTCGTGCAGCGCCTGAAAAGCCTCGGAGATATCGCTCAGTACCGTGCCTATCTCGCTGATGCCGTGTAAATCACGGCGTGGGTCAAAATCTTCGGAAACAGCCCATGGAAGGTTTTTGCGAGCGATCAATTCCACCACATTGTTTTGCGGGTCGAGAAAGTAAATGGCTTCTGCATTCCAGGCGGGAAACTGGACGATAGGCTCTCCGGTGTCGCTGTCGGGGAGCGGCTCGGCAAAGCTTTGCACCCAGCTAAGGGCTGCCTGCAGATGTGCAGGAGCGATATTGAATGCGAAGTGATAGGGCAGGGCAGAGGGCGATGGCTCGAAAATAAGTTGGCTGTGAGCACAATGCAGTGTGCATCTGTCTCGCTCATAGCTGGCAGTCAGACCCGCCATCTGCGCGTAAAAATCGCATAGCACTTTGGGGTCTTTGCTCAATAAGCGGAGTGTAAGAATGCGCATTGAGCAAAGGTAATAATCTCTGCCATCACATGGCTCCGAGCCGGTGTAGCAGCCGGAGCTAGCGCCTTGTCTTGCCAGGCTTTGTGTCTACATAACACTTAGATGAGGAGCTGAATGCCAATTAAAGCCTCTCAAGCCTTCTTGATTTGCTTGGAATACTTACCTTTGCAGCCCCTAAGCCCGTATTAATCGCCCTCAAGCAAGGATTATTTTGAAAGAAGAATACAAAAGGTGGTATTCACCCACTCTGAGCAAGGACTTTGAAATGCTCGTCTATGGGCATTACGGTCATCCGGTTATTGTTTTCCCTACCACCATGGGTCGGTATTTTGAGAGCAAGGACTTCAAGTTGATCGAGTCGGCGGCTCACTTGGTCAAGGACGGCAAGGTGAAGCTCATTTGCGTGGACAGCGTGGACAAGCACAGCTGGTACAACAAGTCCATCCATCCGGCTGATCGCATCCGCAACCACAATGTGTACGATCAGTTCATTTGCGATGAGATCATCAATGCCATGCGCCATGACTACGGCATTGACAAGGTAGCGGTGGCTGGCGCCAGTTTTGGTGCATTCCATGCAGCCAATTTTGCCTTCAGGCATCCCGATATGGTAAGCCACCTTTTTTGCATGAGCGGATCCTACGATGTTCGTCCCTTCATGGATGGCTACTATGGCGACGAGGTGTATTTCAACAATCCGGTCGACTACCTTCCGGGAAATAACCACCCCGAGCTATGGAATCTCAAGATTACACTGGGCTTCGGCGAGTGGGATATTTGCAAGGATCCTACCCTGCGCTTGTCTCACATCCTCAATGAGAAAGGTATTTCACATTGGCTGGATGAATACCGCTGGGCCGAACACGATTGGCCTCTTTGGAGGCAAATGTTTCCAAAATACTTATCATTGCTTTGAGCATTCATACCGCATCACACAAAGCCCTTAAACCCGAAACAACCCCACACCATGAGTAAAGTGAAAAAAATAGGCATCCTTTTCGGACAGGAAAATACCTTTCCTCAAGCCTTTATTGACCGTGTAAACGAAAAGAAGGTATCCGGAGTAGTAGCCGAAGCCGTGAGTATCGACAAGGTGCAGCAAGCCGTACCCACTGATTATGCAGTCATCATCGACCGCATTTCGCAGGATGTACCCTTTTACCGGGCCTACCTCAAGAATGCCGCTATCGGTGGAACCGCAGTGATCAACAATCCCTTTTGGTGGAGCGCCGATGAGAAGTTTTTTAACAATGCCCTAGCCGAGCGCATCGGTGTGGCTGTGCCCAAAACGGTGATACTTCCATCGCATACCCGCCCCGACGATACCGACGAGAATTCTTTCCGCAATTTGAAGTTTCCTTTCGATTGGGAGGGTATTTTCAACTATGTGGGCTTTCCAGCCTACATGAAGCCCCACGCGGGTGGTGGCTGGAAGAGCGTGTACCGCGTTGAAAATGCGGATGACCTTTTCGCCAAGCATTCCGAAACCGGTCAGCTCGTCATGATGCTACAGGAGGAGATTCAGTTTACGGAGTACTTCAGGTGCTATTGCCTCGGTGGCAATAATGTACACATCATGCAGTACGAGCCCCGCAATCCCCATCACCTGCGTTATGTGCGCGATGCGGCCCCGGTTGCAAAGGCAATGCTCGACAAGGTGCGCGAGGGGGTAATCAAGCTCAATCAGGCTTTGGGTTACGATTTCAACACTGTTGAATTTGCCATCCGCGATGGAGTGCCTTATGCCATCGACTTTTGCAATCCTGCCCCTGATGCTGACATACACAGCGTGGGACAGGACAATTTTGACTGGATTGTAGAGAATGCCGCCAATATGGCCATAGAGCGGGCCTTGGCACACAAGGATGGCAAGATGAACCTCACTTGGGGTAGTTTCATTCGCGAGCAAATGAGCCCGGCCGCAGCCGCTCCCAAGAAGAGAGGCCCAAAACCCGGCTCGAAGCGCAAAGCTACAGCAGCTTCCGCAAAAACAGCTTCCGCAAAAACAGCAAAGACAGCGAAGACTGAAAAGGCCGCTGCCACTGCCAAGACTGCTGCTCCCCGCAAGGTGGGTCGCCCACCCAAGAAAGCTACCGCGAGCGCAGATGTGAAAGCACCGCTTGCAAAGAAGGCGGGCAAAGCAGGCACAAGTGCCAAGAAGGCCTCTGCCACTGCCAAGCAAGCGAGCACTACAAAGACAGCTTCTAAGAGCAGTACTGCAGCAAGCCCCAAGACGGCTGCAAAGGAAAGCGCCGCGAAAACGAGCGCTGCCAAAACAGCCAAACCCGCTACAGCCGCGAAAAGCGATAATGG
>SLDS01000235.1 GCA_007125175.1 Flavobacteriales bacterium | reverse complement strand
TTGTAGTCTTCCTTTTGTATTCTTACTTTGAGTAAGGCGCTTTGCGCATCGATTTTTTCTTGGGTAATGTCCATTGATTCAATTTGTTATTGCCTCAGTTCGACAACATTTTTCGGCTTGCAAATATACGGTAAATAAGCGACATGCGCCAAGTTTGCAAAGGCTACAGCTATGGCCTCGTCTGAAATCGAAAAAGCGCTCGAGGAGAGCGCTTCTTCAAATCATTACAGGAGCTAGGTAAATCTCCGGTTCGGGTGCGGATGGAGGGACTCGAACCCCCACGCCTCGCGGCACTAGATCCTAAGTCTAGCGTGTCTACCAATTTCACCACATCCGCTTGTTTTCCGAATTTCCAGACGGAAAAGCGGCGCAAAGATAGACAAATCGTCCATTCGGCAATAGGGAGTAGCGACAAACACGCCCATCCCGCTAAAGTTTTTACCTTTGCGCAAAGCCCTAGAATGCCCTCATTTACTCCTTCTGAACTCCCTGTTGCACAGCTTCACGGACTCTTGCTCGGCGCCATCGGGCCGAGGCCGATCGCCTTTGCGAGCACCCTCGATGAGGATGGAAGGCCCAATTTGGCTCCCTTTAGCTTTTTCAATGTCTTCAGTGCGAATCCTCCCATCCTGATTTTTTCACCTGCACGCCGCGGTCGGGACAATACCACCAAGCACACTTTTGAAAATGCGATGGCCGTTCCCGAAGTGGTTATCAACATAGTAAGCCATGCAATGGTGGAGCAAATGTCACTGGCAAGCAATGAGTTTGACAAAGGGGTGAATGAATTTGAAAAAGCCGGATTCAGTATGAAAGCATCCGATGTGGTAAAACCATGGAGGGTAGCGGAGTCGCCCGCTCAATTTGAGTGCAGGATAAACGAGGTGGTACAGCTTGGAAAACAAGGTGGCGCGGGCAATTTGATCATTTGTGAAGTGCTTCGCTTTCATATTTCCGATGAGGTGATGAATGGGGAGGGCAAGATCGATCAGAACCTCATAGACAGCGTAGGCCGAATGGGAGGCAACTGGTACGTCCGTGCTCATGGTGCGGCGCTCTTTGAAGTGGCAAAGCCCGGGCAGAATCCCGCAATCGGTTTCGACAAAATTCCCGAAGACATCCGCAGCAGCACTGTCTTAAGTGGCAATGATCTCGGTCAATTGGGAGGAGTGCAGGAGCTACCCGATGAAACCGAGGTAAATGAGTGGAGACTCACCGAGCTCAGTGAACTCTTCGTAAGCATGGAAGAAGACCCACGGCAATTGGAGGATACTCTGCACCGCAAAGCAGCTGAGCTCCTCAGTGAAAAGAAAGTCAAAGAAGCCTGGCTTACATTGCTCAGCTTCAACAACTAATTTTTAATCATAAAAAAATCAGCATTATGTTTTCAATCACAGGAAAACTCATCGTCAAAAAAGACACGGAACAAATCACGCAGACATTTCGCAAGCGCGAATTTGTCATCACCGATGAAAGCAGTCAGTACCCTCAGGAAATCGTTTTTCAGCTGGTACAAGACAAGGTAGACTTGCTCGATCCCTATCAGGAAGGCGATAACATCAAAGTAAACTTCAACCTGAGAGGAAGGCGTTGGGAGAATCCCAAAACCAAAGAGGTGAAATTTTTCAATTCACTCGATGCATGGCGCATTGAAAAAGAAGACACTGCAGCCCAAAGCGGCAGTGAGCTCCCACCCATGCCCGCCTCTGAGCCGATATCCCTGCCCACAGACGATAGCGACGACTTGCCCTTCTGATTTCAAGCGGAGCGCACATGCCAGGTCTGCCTTCTGCTCAGCGCTTTGAAAAGGCACTCAGATCAGTGCTTCCCAGCCCTTTTGCGCTGGCGCTCCTGCTCACTGGGCTCGTACTTCTCGCGGCTGTTTTTCTGCTTAAGCCCTCGCCTCACTTGAGCTTCAGAGAGCATGGGCTTCACATGCTTCACTCTTGGTACAGTGGCTTGTGGAGCGAGTCCATGTTGGTTTTTGCTTATCAGATGATGCTCATCCTGGTGCTTGGCCATGTGCTCGCACTTTCGCCGCCAATAAGCAGGCTCATGATGAAGTGCATAGGGCATATCAACAGCACAGCCGCTGCAGCCTTTTGGCTTTGCCTGTTTTGCATCGTGCTGGGCCTCATCAATTGGGGGCTTGCGCTCATCTTTGGGGCTGTATTCGCCCGTAAACTGGGTGAGCACGCCACAGAAAATGGGCTTTCATTCAATTATCCCCTGATCGCTGCCACGGGCTACACGGGTATGATGGTATGGCATGGGGGGCTGAGCGGCAGCGCTCTGATCAAAGCTGCCGAGCCAGGACATTTGGAATCCTTGATGGCGGGAAGCATAGGGCTTGGAGAGATTCCCAATCAACTGAGCCTGGCAGAAACTGTTTTTAGCGGGATGAACATTTTCACGTCCATTTGCCTGCTATTGCTCTTGCCTGCATTGGCTTTCATCCTTGGCAAGACCCAAAAATCAAGTGAGAAGAACCTTCCCCTGCGGGAAACAAAAGAGGCGGAGGAGGCAGAGGCATCACAAGACAAGCAATACATGGCCGAGCGCATCGATAGACATCCATTGCCGGTGTGGCTGCTTGGAGCCCTCTGCCTGGCAGCTGCCATAATGCTTTCGCTCTATGCTCCCAATGGGACGAAAAGCAGTTTGGCCGGACCAAACCTGCTCAACATCATTTTCCTCGGGCTTGGCCTTCTCGCCCATGGGAGCTTACAATCCTTTCTTCGGGCCCTGCAGCAATCCATGTCGGGAGCTGCTGGCATCCTCATACAATTTCCATTGTACTTCGGCATCATGGCCCTTATGAAGGAATCAGGTCTGGGTGCTGCGATTTCAGGCTTTTTCGTGGATATATCTTCCCCCGGCAGCTTTGCCTATCTGAGCTTTGTAAGCGCCGGTTTTGTAAATGTAATAGTTCCCAGCGGCGGTGGCCAATGGATGATACAGGGGCCCATCATCATCGAGGCCTCTCAAAGCATGGGAATACCCTTATCCAAGTCGGTGCTCGCAATGGCCTACGGCGACCAAATCACCAATATGCTCCAGCCATTTTGGGCCCTTCCCTTACTGGCCATTACTGGCCTCGAAGCGAGACAGATATTGCCGTACACCCTGCTCTACATGCTGGCAGGGGCAGCCATCTTTCTCCTTGCAATGACAGTGTTTTGATGCTCACAGCATCCTATAGCCTGCTGTCGAGGCTATCGCGCAGCCCATTGCCCACTAGCATAAAGGCCAGAACCAAGAGCATGATGCAAAAGCCCGGCAGAAGCGCCAGGTAGGCCATGGAGGTGGTGATATAGGCATAGTGTTCCTTGATCATTTGACCCCATGAGGCCATAGGTATCTGGGCACCAATGCCAAGGAAACTCAAGCCGGCCTCCAGCAAGATAGCCGATGCAAAATTGGCTGCGGAGACCACAATCACTGGACCCAGCACATTGGGCATGATATGCCGAAAGATGATGCGTCCGGGACGGTAACCCAGGGCACGACCAGCCTCAACAAATTCCAGATTGCGCAGGCCGAGCACCTGCCCGCGCACCACCCTCGCCACTTCCACCCACATGGTAAGCCCCACAGCCACGAATACCTGAACAAAGCCTTTGCCCAGCGC
>SLDS01000209.1 GCA_007125175.1 Flavobacteriales bacterium | reverse complement strand
TCTTTCAACTCTGCCGCCATCACGCAGAGGGTGGGAGAAACCAGTGTGCTCGGATTGAGTGTGTCCGCTTTTGATTTTGGAGATATTCGCCGTACCACTGTCGAAACCCCCGATGGTGATGGTACCGTCTTCAACGTGAATGTGGTGAATATTGCCCTCTCATATGCGAAGGCCTTTTCCAACAGTATTTATGGCGGAATCACCCTGCGTGTGCTTAATGAGGGGGTTGCCGATTTGAGTGCTGCCGGGGTTGCCTTTGATGCCGGTATCAAGTACGTGACGGGCGATAGGGATCAGCTCAAGTTTGGTATAGCCCTGCGAAATGTAGGTCCGCCGATGTCTTTCGCAGGTGATGGTTTGACTTTTGAGGCCACAGCACCAGGTAATCAGTACAACCTCGCTGCGGAATTCAGAAGTGCAAATTACGAGTTGCCCTCCTTGGTGAGTATAGGTGCTAGCTACGATTTCATGCTCACGGAAGAACACCTGATCACGGCGCATGGAACTTTTATCGCCAACTCCTTCAGCGAGGATAATTATATGCTCGGTGCCGAATACAGCTTTAGGAATCTTGTGTTTCTGCGTGGAGGATACTTCCTTGAAAATAACATTTTCGATGATGATTTGCGCCGCGTTGTGTACACCGGCCCAAGCGCCGGTGCCGGAGTGCAGCTCGAATTTGGCGAAAAGCGAACACGATTGGCCATCGATTACGCCTTCAGAGCTACCAACCCCTTCGGGGGCTTGCATGCCTTGGGGGTAAGACTCGATGTGGGAGGTAGGTGATTTCCGATTGATTTTTTAACTTTGTACCAAAGAATGAGAAAGCCCTCCAGGGGTTTTCTCTTTTTTGGTTTATACCACAACACTGCCTAATGACCCAAATTAACTACTATACGCCCGAAGGCCTCGATAAGCTCAAGAAGGAGCTTCACGAATTGAAAACTGTGGAGCGACCCAAAATCTCCCAGCAAATTGCTGAGGCGCGAGACAAAGGCGACCTCTCTGAAAATGCGGAATACGACGCTGCTAAGGAGGCCCAAGGCCTGCTCGAAGCGCGTATTAGCAAGATGGAAACTGCGATAGCCAATGCCCGGGTGGTGGATGAATCCCGTATGGATACGTCCAAGGCCTACATCCTCAGTAAGGTCACCATAAAGAACCTGGGCAATGGACAGGAGCTGACCTATCAATTGGTAGCCGAAAACGAGGCCAACCTCGCCGAAAAGAAAATATCTGTAGACTCACCCATCGGAAAGGGCCTGCTCGGAAAAGAGCTCGGAGAGGTGGCAGAGATTGATGTACCGGCTGGAAAGGTGAAATTTGAGATTGTTGGCATTAGCCGTTAGTAAGACTTCATGGCGAGTATCTTCACAAGAATTGTCAGGGGAGAAATTCCGGCCCATAAGCTTGCAGAGGATGAGCAATTTTTGTCCTTCCTCGATATCAATCCGCTGGTTGAGGGGCATGCACTGGTCATTCCAAAGCAGGAGATAGACCGCATTTTTGATTTGGATGACAAGCTCCTTGGCGATTTATTTGCTTTCGCCAAAAAGGTGGCTGTCGGCATCGAGCAGGTGGTAGAATGCGATCGGATTGGTATCAGCGTTATCGGCCTTGAAGTGCCGCATGCACATGTACACCTCATCCCCATCCGCTCGGTGAGCGATATGAATTTTGCGCGGCCAAAGCTAAATCCTACTCAAGAAGACTTGGCCCGCACGGCCAGCCGCATTCGCGAAGCAATCGATCAAATTTCGTAAACCGGAGTGAATGCGTCTTTCTCCTGATCATTCAGGTATGGCCTCACCGGCGCCGTCGTCCTGGATTTTCATTGAGAAAACCCTTCCATGAAGAATAGCTCGGGCCCGATTGATCGCCCTTTTGCTGAAAAGCATGGCACAGCGCTGCTGCCAGCCCATCCGTGGCATCTAAGTGTTCTGGAAGTTGTTGTAATTTCAACAAGGTCTTTATCATGGCGGCCACCTGCTCCTTCGAGGCATTGCCATTGCCGGTGATGGCCTGCTTGATGCGCCGTGGCGCGTACTCGCAATAGGGTATAGAACGGCTCAGAGCCGCTGCAATCGCCACCCCCTGAGCTCTCCCCAGCTTCAGCATGCTTTGTACGTTCTTTCCGTAAAAAGGGGCTTCGATGGCCAGCTCATCCGGGTGGTATTGATCAATAAGGCCTATCACCTTGTCAAAAATCATTTTGAGCTTGATGGCGTGATCGGGATATTTTGCCAAATGAATCACCCCGTGGCTGATCATTTGAATTCTTCTATCTCCAACGTTCACGATGCCATAACCCATGATGCTGGTGCCAGGGTCAATTCCGATGATGATGCGTTCTGCCGACAATGTGCTACTTTAGCTGCTAATGTATAAAAGAGTTTCCACAGCCTTGCAGTCTACAGCTTTTCGCTTGCTGCTTTCTTCCTTCGCTCTGGCCTGGATCAGCGTATCGCTCTACGGTCATTGGCCGGCCCTGGCAGATGCCGCCTCTTCCAATCTCGCCCTTTTGCTCTGGGGCATGCTCCTTGTCATTCCGCTGGCCATTCTCAACCTATTTTGCGAAAGCAAAAAGTGGATTGTGCTGCTGGGGGCAAGGGATTTGAGCATACGTCAGGCTTTTTTGCAGGTGCTTTCAGGTATGTGTAGCGCCTTTGTAACCCCAAATCGCATCGGTGATGTGGCAGGCAGAATGACGCTGCTACCGAGGGCCTATCACAAGCACGCAGCGGGCAGTGCCATCGCCGGATCCATTCTGCAAGTTTCTCTTACAGCCTTTTTTGGCTGTTTAGGCCTCCTCCTGTTCCCATTATGGCCCGAAGGGGTCTTTGCCTTTGAGCACCTCTATCCGGCACTCGTGGGTATCAGCTTGGCTTTTGCCCTCTTGTTTGCCCTTAGGAGGCCTTTCAAGGCCTATGTGAACGCCTTGCTCCGGCATTTTGGCTATCTTTTTTCCTTGCCCTTGCCCAGCATTCGATCGGCCTTCCTCTGGGCGCTGGCGCGCTACGCCATTTTCTCCACTCAATTTGTCCTTCTCCTTTTTCTCCTCGGCTTCACAGGTAGTTGGTGGCAGGCCTATGCCGGCGTGTGCTTGCTATTCGCTTGCCAGTCAATGGTGCCGGGTGCGGCTTTCGGAGAACTGGGTGTGAGAGAGGTGTTGGCAGTGTTTTTCTTCGGCGCTTTCCTGCCCCATCCATTGATGGCCATTGTAGCGGGCTTACTGCTCTGGATGTCTAATATCGCCCTTCCCGTGCTCTGTGGGGTTGGAGTGCTGGGACTTAGCCTCCACCATGATTAGTTCGCTTGAACTTATGGAAGCCGCATTCTGGGCCTTCATGATCGCTTATGCCCTCTGCATTGCGGCTATCTACACAAGGCTTAAGGCTGTATCTGCCAATGGATCAAGTACTACACTTCGGCCAATCCACAAGCCTTCACTCACCCTTCTCATGGCTTTTCGCGATGAAAGGGAGCATTTGTCCTCTTGGCTCCAGCACCATTCTGCCCTTGCTGAGAAAATAATTATCGTGAACGACCACTCTGAAGATATGAGCACTAAGGAGCTGGAGCAGCTTTTGGATTCGAATACGCGCTTGTATCATCTGCCTGGCGGCAAATCGGGCAAGAAGGCTGCCATA